>CACZSV010000089.1 GCA_902783925.1 uncultured Coriobacteriaceae bacterium | reverse complement strand
GCGCATCAAGACCAAGTACATCGTAAAAGATCTCGAAGCGACGGCCGTACAGCTTATCGAGAAAAGACGCGCCGCTCAGGCCCGCGCCGTACACATCGACTTCAGCAAGCTCGACCATATTCGCATTGCCGCGGAGTCGACCTGCGAAAAGCTCATCGTAGAAGACGAGTTTGAAGCAACAGCTGCTCCCAGCACTAACCCCCTCCTTCAGACCCCGATTCGCGAAGAAAAAGTTGAGGCACGCGACAATGAACGTGCTGAGGAGCAGAGTCTCTGCGCAGTTGCGACAACTTGCGATGAGGAAGAGCATGTTCCGGCGCAGTTCCGCACGAGCAGGGAGCGCCAGTGGCGCTCCCACGCGAGCTCAGGACTGTTTGAGCACGGAGCATGCTCTTCCTCATCGCTGCCATGCACGACAGAGCATCTGACACCTCTTGAGCATTCTTTTATACAGGCTTTACTAGCCGACGCATCCATTCGCGAATTCGAACAGCGCAACCATTGCATGGCATCCGTGCTCGTCGACTCCATCAACGAGAAGCTTTACGACGAATTCGCCGACATATGCATTGACGCGAGTACAGACAGGCCCCAGATAATCGAGGACTATATTGACGACCTGAAGGAACTAATCGCAGCATGAAGATTCCCAAACGCATAGCATCGAGCGTCATCAACTCACTGAAAGGCGGCGTCGTCCCACGCGTCGGTCTGCCGTATGTGGCAGTTGGTCGCGAGGCAGAAATTGACGCATTGCTCCATGATGTCGACATCATCACACAAGGCGGTGCGGCCTTCCGCTTCATCGTCGGCAAATACGGCAGCGGCAAGAGCTTTCTGCTGCAGACGATACGCAACTATGCCATGGACCGTAACTTCGTCGTATGCGATGCCGACCTCTCCCCCGAGCGCCGCCTACAGGGCAGTCAGGGCCAAGGTCTTGCCACATACAAAGAGCTTATTCGCAACATGTCAACCAAAACGCGCCCTGAGGGAGGAGCGCTCACGCTCATTTTGGACCGCTGGATTTCCGGAATTCAAAGCGATGTTGCGCAAAGCGGCATCGATGTTGGCAGCGAGGAGTTCGACCAGCGCTGCGAAGCACGTATCCACGAGGTCGTGAGCACGCTTTCGGAACTCGTGCACGGCTTCGACTTCGCCCAGCTGCTTGTCATGTATTTCCGCGCCTACATGCAAGATGACGACGATACAAAGGCCAAGGTCGTCAAGTGGTTCCGCGGAGAATATGCCAATAAGACAGAAGCGCGCGCAGAGCTTGGCGTACGCATCGTCATCGGCGACGATGACTGGTACGAATACATCAAGCTCTTTGCGAGCTTCCTCGTGCAGGCAGGGTATGCCGGCATGCTCGTGCTCATCGACGAGCTCGTCAACATCTACAAGATTCCCAACGCCATTACCCGCCAGTACAACTACGAGAAGATCCTCACGATGTATAACGACACATTACAGGGCAAAGCCCAGTATCTCGGCATTGTCATGGGCGGAACACCACAATGCGTAGAAGACAAACGCCGTGGCATTTATTCTTACGAGGCGTTGCGCAGCAGGCTGGCAGAAGGACGCTTTGCTGGCGAGCAGTACAAAGATATGCTCGCTCCCATCATCCGCCTTGCCCCGCTTACACACGAGGAGATGTTCGTGCTCTCCGAAAAGCTCGTCGACATACATGCACAGCTGTACGGATACGAGCCCAGGGTCACAAGCGATCAATTGCTCGAATTCATCAAAACAGAGTTCGAGCGCGTTGGCGCGAATACGCATATCACGCCGCGCGAAGTCATCCGCGATTTCATCGAGCTGCTCGACATCCTGTATCAAAACCCAGATGCGAGCATGGACGAGCTGCTTTTGCAAGGAGACTTTGGGCAGGGCGCCGCAGAAGATGAAGGCGGCACTGTCATGATTTCAGCGGGCGCTTCTCAGGCTCAAGCCAGAAGCACAGAAGACTTCAGCGCGTTCACGATCTAGGACCCCTATGGATGTTTTCAGCTCATACGCGCCGTTCATTCAAGATTTCATATACCGCAACGGATGGGAAAGCTTGCGCTCAGTGCAAGTAGCCGCTGCCGAAGCGATACTGGGCACAGAAGACAACGTACTGCTCGCCGCATCCACGGCATCGGGCAAAACGGAGGCTGCATTCTTTCCCATACTCACCCAGCTGGAAGAACGTCCTTCCTCGAGCGTTGGCGTCGTTTATATCGCACCGCTCAAGGCTTTGATAAACGATCAATTTGGCCGCCTGGAAGAGTTATGTGAAGAAGCGGAAATACACGTTTGGCGCTGGCATGGGGACGTCGCGCAATCGCGCAAGGCAAAGCTGCTTAAAAACCCCAGCGGCATCCTGCAGATTACCCCTGAATCTCTCGAATCGCTCATACTCCACAAGCATTCCCACATTGGCAAGCTCTTCGGTGACCTGCGATTTATCGTCATCGACGAGATACATTCACTTATGCGTGCGGATCGGGGCGGACAGTGCCTGTGCCTGGTCGAGAGGCTTTCTCGTTTGGCAGGATGCAACCCAAGACGCGTAGGGCTTTCCGCCACTATCGGAGACCTCGAACTTGCCGGGGGCTTTCTCGGCGCCGGATCGGGAAGAAACACCATTATTCCCCGCATTGCGGAACAGGATCTGCAATGGCGTCTTTCCATGGAGCATTTCTACATCAGCGATCGGCAAGCTCCAGACGATGAATACGATTACCCTTCCACTCCTCCATCCCGCTCTGCATCGAGCACACACAGCCCAGCGCGTTGCGCACGAGCAGGGAACGGTCCGCAGCGGTCAAACGGCTCACAGGGATGCCCTGCTCCGGCGAGTTCCACACAAGCAGGGAGCACCAGTGGCGCCCCCACGCGAGCTCAGGACTGTCTGAGCCCGGAGCAGAGCACCCCGGCGCCCCTGCAGACCCCTGATGAAAGCCCAACCGACATCGCTCCGACTGGAGCAGATCCCGGCCTTGGCTATGTGTTCGAGCATACACGCGCAAAGAAATGCCTCGTCTTTGCCAATTCGCGCGAAGAAGCAGAGGCGGTCACCACTACTTTGCGTCGCTACTGCGAGGCAAATAATCAGCCCGACCGCTTTCTTATCCATCATGGCAATCTCTCAGCTTCGTACAGAGAGAGCGCAGAAGACGCCATGCGAGATGAAGAGCTCAATCTCACAACCGTAACCACCTCGACGCTCGAACTCGGCATCGACATCGGCAGACTCGAGCGAGCGTTTCAAATCGACGCACCGTTTACTATCAGCTCGTTTCTGCAGCGTATGGGCAGGACGGGAAGACGCGGCGGCTTGCCCGAGATGTGGTTCGTCATGCGCGAAGAGCGCCCAGAGCCACGAGCGACATTGGGCGAGACAATCCCCTGGAAGCTCCTGCAGGGAATCGCGCTCGTGCAGCTCTATCTCGAAGAACGCTGGGTGGAACCGCCGCGTCTCGACAGGTTGCCTTACAGCCTGCTGTATCATCAGACCATGGCCACACTTGCAAGCGGGGGCGAGATGACGCCGGCCGAGCTCGCCGCGCGCGTGCTCACCTTGAGCTATTTTCACCGTGTAAGTTCGGACGATTTTCGCGTGCTCCTTTCTCATCTCATCGACATCGACCACATCCAGACAACGGAAGAAGGCGGACTGATCGTCGGCATTGCGGGCGAACGCGTCACGAACAATTACCGCTTTTACGGTGTTTTTCAGGAAAGCGAGGAGTATACGGTCCGCAGCGAATCGCAAGAACTTGGCACCATCGTCATGCCGCCTCCCGTGGGCGAAAAACTTGCGATTGCAGGCGCCACTTGGATGGTCGAAGAGGTCGACCATAAGCGTCATGTGGTCTACGCAACGCAGGTCAAAGGCCAGGTTCCCGCCTATTTTGGAGATTGCCCGGGAGACATCAACACCAAGATTCTCGAGCGCATGCTGCGTGTGCTGCAGGAAGACACGGAATATCCCTATCTCATGGGCAACGCCAAGGTACGCCTCAAGCAAGCGCGTGCCACCGCCCGGGCTGCAGGGCTCACGACCTCGCCCTTCATCAATCTAGGCGGGGACACCTGGGGGCTTTTCCCCTGGCTTGGAAGTTATGCATTTCTCGCATTGGAACGCTTTCTCAAAATCAAGTGCGGCGATGCCCTGAATATGAAAGGGGTCGATTCCTCGCGTCCCTATTTTATTCAGTTCCGCATGGACGGTGATGTCCAACACTTCAGAGATGCCATCGCCGAACAAGCAGCAAAGCCATTCGATCCCATCGACCTTGTCTATCCAGAAGAGATTCCCGTGTTCGAAAAATACGATGAGTTCGTTCCCGACAAACTCATCCGCAAGGGGTTTGCCTACAGCGTGCTCGACACGCAGGGCATGCTTTCTCGTGTACGCCAATGGGTCGGCCTGCCTCAGGAGATGCTTTTGGAGCCATAGAGCAGAGCTTCCACTAGTATGCCGCACCCAACACGGCTAAACTTGCAGGCATATATCAACGCATCATCCGAGAGGCGGCAGCTATGGCATATGTAAAGTGGCAATACGAGGTCTTGAACAAGTTCTGCACAGACGCGTTCCAGTCGTTTGGCTTTGCCAAAGACGACAGCGCGTTCATCACCGACGTGCTCCTCACCGCAGACCTCTACGGTATCGAAAGCCACGGCATGCAGCGCATGGTCCGCTACCACAAGGGTATCGAGAAAGGCAGCATCCACATCGATGCCCAGCCCGAAACCGTGTTCGAGACACCAGTTTCCGCGACGGTCGAGGGCAATTCCGCCATGGGCCAGCTTGTCTCCAAATATGCGATGGAACTCGCCATCAAGAAAGCCCAGGCGAGCGGCATCGGCATGGTGACGGTACGTAACTCGAATCACTTTGGCATTGCAGGCTATTACACCAAGATGGCATGCGACAAGGGGCTCATGGGTATCGCGTGCACCAACTCAGAGGCAATCATGGTGCCGACCTTTGCCAGCATGGCGATGCTCGGCAGCAATCCCATCGCCATCGCGATGCCGGCGAAGCCCTATCCGTTCTGGTTCGATGCTTCCACGACGGTCGTCACGCGCGGTAAGCTCGAGATCTACAACAAGAACGGCGACCCGCTCCCAGATGGCTGGGCACTCAACGCACAGGGCAAGCCGAGTTCGGATGCTCCCGACGTACTCGCGAACATCGTCGCGAAGAACGGCGGCGGCATCAATCCGCTCGGCGGCTCGAGCGAGAAGACCGGTAGCCATAAAGGCTATGGCTGGGGCATGGTGTGCGAACTGTTCTCTTCAATCCTCTCGCTTGGCAATACTTCCGACGAATGCTGCACGTTCGAGGACAAGACAGGCATCTGCCATGGCTTCATTGCAATCGACCCGGCGATCTTTGGCGATGCGAAGGCAATCGAGGAGCACCTGTCGCAATATCTCGAGAAGCTCCGCAATGCTCCCAAGGCAGAAGGCGCCGAGCGCATTTGGACACACGGCGAAAAAGAGCATTTCGCGGAAGCGCGCCTGCGCAAAGAGGGCATCCCCGTCAACGACAACACCATGGTGGAGCTCAATGACCTCTGCTCGTTCCTTGGCATCGATTTTGCCGAGTACTTTGCTGGCTACGAGCTTCCCAAAGACAATAGCTTCTTTGCGGGCTATTAAGCTACTGCAACATCGGCTTTTGCTACGGACTCTCATCGAAAAGCGCGACCACGCCTCGCGCCTAATGGGCTTCTACGAGGGACGATAATTCTCTCTTTCCTCAGCTGCGCATGCAACCTCATCCTTATCGATGGCGATACACGTGCAAGAGCAGCAGCCCTCCACTTCCGAGGGAGTCATGATCATTACAAGAAGCCCGTCAATCGAGGGGCTGTAGATGACGCTGCGGACGGTCTCTCCTAGCAAAGCCGCACGCTTGCAGTACGACAACCACCTCTCGCTAGCGTTCGGGAACACCTCACGATACGATTTGCCAACGACAGCCGCACGATCTTCGCCAATCCATTCGCAGTACATGTCGCTGGCAAACACAATTGTCACGCTACCAACCTCGCCGTTTTCTCCGTCAGCCGTAACTCTAAAGACCGCATAGGATACGGGCACGTCACCATAGACCCCAAGCCCGCGACCGAGCACCGCAGGCGATGAGGCGACTACGAAGGCATCCGCACGTTTGGTCGTAGCAACAGGACGGATATGGTAGTGCAACCCCGTTGCATACTCGAGATGACTCGCGATCTCAACCCATCCTCCCGACACCGTGCACTTCCTCACAGCAATAAGGAACTCCTCATCTAGTTCGCCCATGAAGGGGACGGCATACAAACCAGATTCCCCATGCGGAATGAATCCCACTTCCGCCAGAAATTCCCGATATACGCTGTTTGCTCGCAGCACGCGCCAGCTGCCTTCGCGGAATTCCAGCACACCACACGGAAACTCGGCGCCATGGTAGTCATCGGTATCCCAGCGCAGATCACCCGCAGATAGCTCACCGAGGTTCACCCTGCTGACAGAATCCCAGTACTCTTTTTCGCTCAGATCCTCGCGATCGAAGGCGAACCCACGCTCAACGTGATTGATGACGCCGACGAGCGATTGCGGGCGGGAGAAGTAGTACCCCTGCAACATGGTGCAGCCCGCGCTCTTCAAAAACGCCGCCATATTCTCGGTTTCGACTCCCTCGGCCAGGATTCCTGTGCCAAGGCGCATTGCCATCTGCACTTCCGACATGATTACCGTGCGCTCGCGTTTACTTGACGCACAGCTTACAACTTCCATTGAAAGCTTTATGAGATCGAAATCAAACTCCTGCAGGGTGTTCGGCGACGAGAACCCGCTGCCGAAGTCGTCCAGCCACACCTCGAAACCAGCCTCGTGCAGCTTGCTAATTTGCAGGCTGAGCAGATGGGGGTTGGCCGTGGCTGCCGATTCCGTGAACTCGATGCGCAGCAGTTCATGGGGAACACCGGCTTCATCTGCCCGTTTGGTCACCTCTTCGGCGATGTCGATTAGCTCTAAATCCCGATGCGAGAAGTTCACAGACACGGGAACGACACCCACGCCCGCGGCGCGCTTCTTGGCGAAATCGGCCAGCACGCAGTCGACCATGTGCAAGTCGACGCGATACAGCAGCCCCGCCTCCTCGAGCACTGGTACAAACATATTGGGGGT
>CACZSV010000088.1 GCA_902783925.1 uncultured Coriobacteriaceae bacterium | reverse complement strand
CAGTACAACGTGCGCGTGAGGCGTGCCTTAGTAATGTTTTCCTGTTGATGGACCTTGTCGAAATAGACGCAGAACTGCTCGACGATCGTTTCGTCATACGCATCGCTGTCTGCGATCTTGAGAGCGAGCTCGAAAAGTTTCCAGCAATCGTCGATGCCCTCGGGCGAATCATCGAAGTACATCCAGAGCTCGTGGTTGGCGCTGGGGATGCCGGTAAAATCCTCTGGCAGGGGAACATCGATATCGAATCGTTGCATAATCGTCTGAATGATGCTCTTGCGGTCGACGGTTATCATACCGCGGTTGAAAGCCGTGAAGAAAGTAAACGGATCGATCATCGAACGGTCTTCGACGCCGCTGATCTCTTTGAAAAGCTCGAGGGCTTCGCCTCGATTGTACTTACGAGCGAGCAGTGCGTCTGCGATAGCCTCGTATGCGGGAATCCAAGTGAAATGATCTGTAGACACGATTCACATCCTCATAATTTCTTTCGGTCATAAAACGCGTAATCTATTCTAAAATAACAACGGATTAATTACACTGTCGAGCAGACAAACGGTGCATCTGTTTACCATTCGTTGGTTTTACTGCTTGGATTGGAAAGCTCATGGATATTTCAACATTGAAAAAACTTGGCTATATCGCTAACTCGCTTGGAAGCGCCTCGAGGCACATGAGCGCGGCAGCTGCCGATGTGAGTAAAGTGGTTTTGCCGGCGATGGCTACGCTTGCAATTAAAGTACCGAAGCTTGCCAAAACAACCGTCGAGACTGCTCGCTATGGCGAGACGCGCGAGGAACGCAGGGATGCTGCTGTGAAAATTGGCGTATGCGCCTTTGCAGCCGTAGCCCTGAGCGCCGCGGTCATCGGGCACTTCGTTCACAAGCACAACAAGAAAAAGCAGTATCGCGAATACAAACGTCAGCTGACTGCGGCGGTCAAACGCGAGAAGGCTATCGAGTCGACCATAGCCGGCGCCACCGGCATACGCAGCGCAATGGAGCTTATTGATAATCAGGCAAGCGCAGGAGGTTCTGAGAATTCCCTCGATTTTGCTCGTAAACCGGGATGCTTTGCGATCCTCAGCTATGATAACGATGTGAGCGGCGAGGGTTTGGCTCTCTACTCCGATGTGTATGTCGGGGCCTCTTCTTCCATGCTTGATGGCGCGCTGCGTAATCTCGAGGGCAAGGGCAATCTCTATGTAGGAGCCGATGTTTCCTATGATCGTAAGATTTACGTCGCGTTCTATCCCTGCGAAGAATACGAGCTCTATGCAAACAAAGAAGTTTTGATACAGGAGCTCGGCGCGGAGTACTCGTACAACAAAGCGTCCGTACTTGCAGAGCTCGATTAGCGATATGACGGAAACGAACGAAGGCAGGGCGGACGAGGGCCTCACGCTGCTGGGAAACAAACGCGTGAATTACTCGCAGGATTACGATCCCGGTGTTCTCGAGACATTTCAGAACAAGCATCCCGAACGCGATTACATGGTCACGTTTCGATGCCCCGAATTCACGACGCTGTGTCCTATAACCGGGCAGCCCGACTTTGCCACCCTCTACATTAACTACATACCCGGCGAGCGCATGGTAGAAAGCAAGAGCCTCAAGCTCTATCTGTTCTCGTTTAGAAATCACGGCGATTTCCACGAAGATGTCGTGAATATCATCACAAATGACCTCGTCTCACTTATGAATCCCAAGTATATCGAGGTGCGCGGTATGTTCTACCCGCGTGGAGGCATCTCCATTTACCCGTTTGCAAACTGGGCGCGGCCTGGTTCTGGTTATGAGGAGCTAGCGGGTAATCGTATGTTCGAGCAGTTATCTGATCTCGATTCGGGTGATGGTGCTCGCTAGGTACTTTTATGGTACTATCCTTGGGCTTTATCCATAAATCCTGACGCGTCTTTGCGTGCCAGGGGCTGTTCGCAACATCCAGCCTAAAAAATACTAAGGAATCAAAGTGAAGAAAACGAATAGAAACCTCATGCTGTGCGGAATGGTTTTCGCCGTGGCACTCGTCGTATCCAATATGATTGCGGCAAAGACCATCCAAACGGGAATTCCGTTATTCGGGTCTACGATCGTCGTGCCAAGCGCCGTCATCTGCTACTGCATCACTTTTCTCATGACCGATGTCGTGGGCGAGATATGGGGGCGTGAAGAAGCGCAGCAAATTGTGAAATGGGGCTTCGTATGCCAGCTCATTGCCTGCTGTTTGATAGCCATTGGACAGGCCATGCCCGCTGCGGACCCGAATATGCAAATTTCGTATGAAATGCTGCTCGGGCAGAACCTTGTGTTCGTCATCGCGTCGCTCTCTGGATATGTGCTCAGCCAGTCATGGGATGTCTTCATCTTCCATAAGATCAGGAATCACTTTCTAGCGCGCGGAAAGAGCAGCTCGTGGCGCTGGATATGGAACAACGCCTCGACAATGACCTCTCAGATCATAGATACGGTCGTCTATATCGGGATTGCCTTTGGCATAGGCATGGGCTGGTTATTCGATCCCGCCATGATGCCGACGCTCGCGGCGATGGTAGTCGGGCAATATATCTGTAAATTCCTGCTTGCAGCGCTCGACACGCCGTTTTTCTACCTCATGACGCGCAAGGAGCATGCGCCCAAACAGGTCAACAGCGCTTCATAGAGTTACATTCCGTCAATCTGTGTGCAGTTTAAGGGTTCTTTAGGCTGTTCATACTATATATGCGGCGTATGCGCGATTTCGCGAGCTGCGAGGAGCGAGGGCGCGGCGGGAGCGAGGAATAGCAAACGCGGAGCGTTTGCCCCGCAGCTGCCGCGCCCGAGACGACGAGCGGGTTGCGAGCGTATGAGCGACATACGCCGCATATATTTTCTATCTTGATAATTGCTTGGTGCAGTTATAAGCGATAATAGCGTGAATAAGCAAGCGGGCGTGCATCTCTGCACGCCCGCTTTTGCATTCGTGTTCTTTGCGTGTTACGCGCTCTTTGCAGGCTCCTCAAACGCACCAGAGCAGTGCGGACAACGCGTCGCACCCTCTTTGACCTCTTCGAGGCAGAAGGGGCAAACCGGCGCATCGGGCTCGGGCTCTGCGGGCTTTTTGGTAAGGGATTGCATCTTATTAAACGATTTAACAATCAGGAAAACGATGAGCGCGATGATAAGGAAATTGATGCACGCGCTGATAAATGCGCCGAAATCGATTTCGGTTCCGGGAACGACGAGCCCGCCCACTTCGGTACCATTCCCACCCGTTATGAACTTGATAAACGGATTGATGATATTGTCCGTCAAAGATGTCACGATTGCCGTGAAGGCACCGCCGATGATGACGCCCACGGCCATATCCATAACGTTGCCCTTATTGATGAATTCTTTGAATTCGCTGACAAAGCCCATGTCATACCCCCAATTTATACGATGCCACTAGATTATTAAAATGTCGTATATGGCTGCAAAGAAGTATAGTTGTTTTTGCTTTGTCATTCCAAACAAGATGGGGTTCGGGCGAAATGAATCGTAACAGAACGGTAGTCTACAAAGACGAGCGTTTGCGTGAGGCGTTCGAAGGAAAGCGGCGCATCGTTATTGACGGTGCCATGGGGTCCATGCTTCAGGCTGCCGGAATTGAGCTTGCCGATTCCGCGCCAGAGTATCTCAATATCGAGTCGTCCCAGACCATTGTGGATATCCATAGCGCTTACGTCGACGCTGGCGCAGAGATTATCACGACGAACACGTTTGGCGCCAACGCGCGCAAGCTTGGCGCAGATGCCGACATTGCAAAGCTTGTGCAGGCGGGCATCGAATGCGCGCGTCAGGCAAACGCACCGTACGTTGCGTGCGATATCGGACCGATCGGCGAGCTCATGGAACCGATGGGGGAGCTCGAATTCGACGAGGCGTACGAGCTCTTCGCAGAGCAGGCCCGTGCGGGCTTAGCCGCGGGATGCGATTTGTTCATCATAGAGACCATGGCCGATCTGCTTGAAGCCAAAGCGGCGGTGCTCGCCTGCAAAGATGCCGGCGACGCTCCGATACTAGCGACTATGACATTTGCGGAAAACGGTCGTACGCTCATGGGCACGACTCCGCGCATAGCTGCTCTGACGCTCGATGCGCTCGGAGTGGATGCCCTCGGCATCAACTGTTCCGTTGGCCCCGACAAGCTGATCGGTTTCATCGAGGAAATGCGCGAATATACGAATGCACCCGTGGTGGCACAGCCGAATGCCGGCTTGCCACGCCTGGTGGATGGCCAGACGGTCTACGATGTCGATGTTGAAAGCTTTATCTGCTCCGATGCGAAGATTCTTGAAGCTGGCGCATCGTTTCTGGGTTCATGCTGCGGAACAACGCCCGCGTATACCTCGGCCATTGCGAGCATGGTGAAAGATAAGCCCCTGTCTGCACAGGAGCATGCGGTTCATTGTATTGCAACGAGCGCACGCGAGGCCGTCGGCTTGGAAACGCTCGACTACAGTTCGGATAGCTATTGTCTGAACGACACGAGCAGTGATCAAGAAGACATCAGCGATGCCATTTTCGATGCGGCGGACGAGGGAGCAAAGCTTCTCGTACTCAAGATTGACGCCTTGCAACAGGATATGATTGGCCCGCTTGTTCAGGAGATTCAGAGCTTGAGCGCCCTGCCGCTCTGCTTCGAAAGCGCCGATGAAGAGTGCTTAGAAAAAGCGCTGCGAACATATTGCGGCGTCGCAGCGGTATTGTGTTCAGACGATACGCCGTCTTCCAGTTTTGCCAAAATCGTCGATTATTATGGCGGCGCGCTTATCCATAGATAAGCAGCGAAGCCTGCCCTATACTAGCGAATGTATTCGAAAGACGACGGAAGGGGTTCCAATGAGAATTCGTTTGAATGAGAATCGAAAGGTCGTTGATAAGATTCGCGAGGGCGTTCTCAAGAAAGGCGGCTACTGCCCCTGCAGACTTGAGAATACCGAGGAAAACTATTGCATGTGCCAGGAATTCCGCGATCAGATAGCTGATCCCGAATACGAGGGCTATTGCCATTGCATGCTCTACTACAAGGAATTGTAATTTGAAGGTTCTGCATACCGCAGATGTGCATATCGGCAAGCGGGTGTGCGGCATGCCGATGAAAGACGAGCAACTTCACGTGATCGAGCAGCTCGTCGCCATTGCCAAAGACGAGGATGTCGATTGCATTATTATCGCCGGAGACGTCTTCGATCGCTCCATCCCGTCGAGAGACGCGCTCGAATTGTGCGAGCGCCTTTTCTTGGACCTTTGCGCTCTGGAAGTCCCTGTTTTTGTCATTCCAGGCAACCATGATGCTCCCCAGCAGCTATCCTTTTGCTCTGGACTAATGCAATCGAGCGGCCTGCATATCGCCAAGGCATATCACGGACAAATCGAATATTTCGACCTTGCCAAGGATCAAACTAAGCTCCGTGTTCATCTTTTACCATTTGTTCGTCCCACGGACGTCCGCATGGCCCACCCGGAACTCGCAGATCAAATATCCACGCATAACGATGCGGTTCGTGTCGCGCTTTCTCATGACGAGATTCTCGACGGAGCATGCAACCTGCTCGTCGCGCACCAATTTGTCGTATCGGGAAGCGCTCATCCCGAAACATGTGATTCGGAGATTATCAGCCTCGGCGGTACCGATAGCATAGAGGCGGAGCTCTTCGATGCGTACGATTACGTCGCGCTCGGCCACCTTCATGGCCCTCAGCATGTTCACCGTGAGACGATTCGCTACAGCGGAAGCCCGCTTAAGTACTCGTTCTCAGAAGTCCACCATGAGAAAAGCGTGACGATACTTGATTTTGGGCAAGCGGACGTGAGAATCTCGACGCGCAAAATGCTTCCATTGCATGATATGCGTGAGATTACGGCTTCCTATAGCGATCTTTTGCAGGGAATAGACACAAAAGACCCGCTCGACTACTTGCGGGTTCGGCTTATGGATACAAGCCTGCCCGATGCAATGGCAAAGCTCAGAAATATATATCCGAATATTATGCGGCTTGATTGGGAGACTGCGCCCGATTTGGCAGACAGCCCATCTGCTCACGGCGAACGCGCTCGGAAATCATCCCCTGTCGATTTGTTCGCGGCGTTTTATGAATCGCAAACCGGAAACGCACTTACAGATGACGAACGGGATATCGTCAAGCTCTGTTTAGAGGACTTGGAGGGCCATCGATGAAGCCCCTCAAGCTCACAATGCAGGCATTCGGCCCGTACGCCTCACGCGAGGTCCTCGACTTCTCTACAATAGACCATGGGCTGTTCCTCATTTCCGGAGCAACGGGATCTGGCAAAACGACTATATTCGATGCGATCAAATTTGCTCTCTACGGAACCACGAGCAACGACGATCGCACCCCGCGCGAGATGCGTTCTTCTCACGCGAAAGATGATGATTCGACTTTTGTTGAGCTCGAGTTCGAACACGCTGGAATCGTCTACAGGGTTCGACGTTCTCCTGCGCAAAGCAGGCCCAAACAACGAGGAAAAGGCATGAGGGCGGTGCCTTCGGAAGGCTTTCTTGAAGACCTGACCAACGGTATTTCGATCGCATCGCGCGAAGGCGATGTCGATTCGTACATCATCGAGCTCTTTGGCATAACATCCATCCAGTTCAGCCGTATTTGCATGATCGCGCAAAACGATTTCGCCTCTGTCCTGAACGCTAAAACACGCGAAAGGGAAACCCTGTTTCGAAAGGTATTCGGAACGGAAATATATGCAGATATGCAAACGCGGATCGAGGCGCGCAGGGATTCCGCTTTGGCTCATCTTAATTCAGTTCAAGCGGATATCAATGCCGAAGTCTCACGCATCGTGCGCATTGATGCTCAAGGCTACGCAGAGCAAATTGACGCGCTCATTCAAAAGGACAACCCATATATCCATGTGCATGAATACATTGAATTGCTCGATGCTATCGAAGCGTCGTGCCGTACCTTGACCGAAACCGCACAAGCTGAGCGCATAGAACTCAGAACAAAGATAACCGGGCTCGACGCGAAAATAGGCAAGGGGACCCTCATCGAGCAGGCGCGCACAGCGAAAGCTGAGGCTACTCAGTGGCTTGAAGGGCATCTTGACGAAATCGAGAAAGCTCGAGAGCGACTGCAAAAACTCGAGGAGGAATCGTCGACGCGTGATGAGCTGCGCGTGCGTATCACCAAGATTCAAAATGAACTCGAAACGTATACCAAGCTTCAGGCAGAGCAAAAAGCGCTTGATGAAAAACTGCAAGAAGCCAAGCTGATTTCCTCCAATCTTAAAACGTACGAAACGGAAATCGCGCAAACCCACGATCAACTCAAAGAGCTTCATGAAGAGCTTGCGGGTTTGCACGATCTTGACACAAGGGCGCTTCAGCTCGAAAACGACATGCGCCACCTCGAAGAGAGACGGACAAAGATCCAGGAGCTCGAGGCAGAAAAGGACAAGGCGGAGCAAGCCGATGCCTGTTTACGGCGCGACCAGACACGTCTGTCAGATGCCGAGCGTGCGTATGAGAAGGCAAACCTCGACTTGACCGAAGCGCAGTGTCTCTATAACGCTGACCAGGCCGGTATGCTCGCAAGCGGATTGGAAGATGGCAAGCCTTGTCCTGTATGCGGATCGACCGAGCATCCCCATGCCGCTTCGCGCACCGAGGGCGCCCCTACGCAAGAACGGCTCAAATTTCTCGAAGAGACGTACAACGAGAACAGAACGCAGCGCGATGAACTCGCTCAAACAGCCGCTGCTTCCAATGCCCGCGCTCAAGAAGCTTCGAGTCGTTTCAGGGAAGATGCAAGCAAGCTCTTTGGCGCTACCGATGATTTTGACATGGCGTTTGCAAACGCTCAAAACCAGATACAAGAACAGGAAGCTTCGTTGCGCGAGTTGCACGTGCGCCTGAAACAGGATCAGAAACGTCGAGTTAAAATTCAAACGCTTCTCGATAAGCTCGAGCAGGAATCGAAAGATGCCGAGAAAATGAGGCAGGGATCGATTGAGAGTCTGCGGGCGAGCGAGGTATCAATTGCTCAGACGCGGGCGAGCATCGAAACCGTGCGAGCTGCACTTGAATTTCCCGACAAGCAAACGGCGCAGAAGACCGCCGAGAAACTCGATGTCGAGCTCAAGCGTTCTACGCAAGAATATGCAGCCGCCCAAAAGCTTGTTGCAGAACTCGAACAAGAGCAAACGAGGAGACGCGAGCAGCTAAAATCCGCCCGCTCTACGCTCGAGGATGCACAAGATTACGACCTTCCCGCATTGCAGAAAAAACGAGAGCACCTGCTTTCTCAGGAAGAGGAGCTCGTCGACAAGATATCGAAGCATGTCAGCACGCAGCAGTACGCCAAGGCGAGCAAAGCCGCCTTGAAAAAGCTCGGCAAACGCCTTGAAAAGAGCGAAAAAGACTACGCTTCGATCGATTATCTCGCGCGCCTGGCTACGGGCAAGCAGGCGGGAAACATGGGGAGAATCGCATTTGAGACCTACGTTCAGGCCACCTATTTCGACAAGGTTATACATGCGGCAAATCTTAGGCTCCAGATCATGAGCTCGAGCAGATACACGCTCGTACGCCGAGAGAAAAGCGCTGACAAACGTTCTGTAGCAGGTCTTGAGCTCGACGTCCTCGACAGGTATACCGGCAAGCTCAGGCCCGCCCATACGCTTTCCGGAGGCGAAACCTTCCTGGCTTCGTTATCGCTGGCCTTGGGGCTTTCGGATGTCGTTATGAGCGAAGCGGGCGGAATGCATATCGACACGATGTTCGTCGACGAAGGCTTCGGGTCGCTTGACAGCGAGGCGTGCCAGCAGGCCGTCGAGGTGCTTGCCAATCTTAGCGCGGATAACCGCATGATTGGTATCATCAGCCATGTCGACGAGCTCAAGGACCGCATACCGCGCCAGATACGAGTTGAAAAGACAGTTCACGGATCGACAGTACACTTTGACCTGTAATCGAAAAGAAGATGATTGAATGCTCAATATCGTATTATTCGAACCTGAAATTCCCGCCAATACCGGAACAATAGGACGCACATGCGTGCTCACGAACTCGAGCTTGCATCTCATTGGCCCTATGGGATTCAGCCTCGATGACAGGATGGTCCGCAGAAGCGGCATGGGGTATTGGCATGAAATTGATTTACATGTCTACGAGAACTATCAGGATTTTTTGGATCGCAATCCCAATGCCGACCTCTGGATGTTTACGAAACGCACGGAGCGCTTCTATCATGAAGTCAAGTATCGAGATAACGACTATTTGATGTTCGGCAAAGAATCGACCGGCATCGCGCCAAACGTGCTCGAATCTCGCCCCGAGCGCTGCCTTCGTATCCCCATGCTCGAGCGCGAGGGCCTTTCTCCCAAGACAACGCCTGGCCCCGTTGGTGACCCGACAGATCCCGATGCCGTTTCCCTCAATCTTTCCAACGCTTGCAATATCGTGATGTTCGAGGCGTTACGTCAGCTCGGTTTTCCTGGAATGCTGGGGTAGGCCTTGCGCGCATAGTGATCATCGATATGTCGGCATGACGTTCCTCGCGACACATGCAATGTGCATCTTAAACATGCTCACCCTCTTTTTCAGAGAATTCATATCATCCGTTGAGGGGATTCGCCGTACATTTACCTCCCTTGCTCGACTAAAGTAACCAAAACATGTGGCCTTGACAGCCGCGTGCTTCGAGTTGGTTTAGAAGAGGAGGTGTGCATGATGGATATTGGAGTCGCGACGATCGCGTTCCTCATCCTCGTGCCGGTTCTGCTTGCGCTCGCCTTACTTTTTGTAAAAGACGATAAGGCGAGGAGCTACATTACGGTTATCGGCGCGCTCGTTATAGCATGCGCTTCGGTTTTCCTAGCGGTGCAATTCCTTTCGGCGCAAACGCTCATGTATTCGATGGATAGTTCGGTGAGCAGGGCCGTTGGTTTCATCACCCTTGCCATTGAAGCGGCGCTGTGCCTGTATATCATCGTCAAAGGTATCTTTCACAAGAACTTTGTTGCCGTTGCGCTCGCAATAGTGCAACTCGGCCTTGCTGTATATCTCGACTTTGCCGTAGCCGAGCGTATCGCAATTTCCAATGCGCTCTACATTGACAATCTGTCTATCATAATGGCGCTCATAATCGGCATCATCGGCAGCGGCATCACCGTCTACGCGCTTGGCTATATGCGTGTTCACGAGGAACACCAACAAGGTCCTGACAGAAGAAATATCTTCTTCTCCGTCATGTTCGTCTTCCTTGGCGCCATGTTCGCGCTCGTGTTCTGCAATTCGCTTACTTGGATGCTCTGCGCTTGGGAAATCACGACCGTCTGCTCGTTTGCGCTCATCGGCTATACGCGCACGGAAGAGGCCATCAACAATTCCTTTCTCCAGATTAACCTCAACTTGGTCGGCGGTATCGCGTTTTCGATCGCGCTTATCTGGGTAGGAAGCTTCTATGGCGTGATGGAATTCGATAAGTTCATCGAGATGACCCTGACGCTGGCCGCTCAGGGCACGGTTGTTGTGACATATGCGCCTTTGCTCCTCTTGAGTTTGGCCGCATTCACCAAGGCGGCGCAGATGCCCTTCCAAAGCTGGCTGCTTGGCGCCATGGTGGCGCCGACGCCGACATCCGCCTTGCTCCATTCTTCTACCATGGTTAAGGCCGGCGTCTTCTTGCTCATCAAGCTCTCTCCTTGTCTCGGGTTCAACATCCCTGGATTCCTCGTCATGGTCGTGGGCGGCGTGACCTTCCTGTTCTGCGCGCTTGCTGCGATCAGCCAGTCCAACGCCAAGCGCGTGCTTGCCTATTCGACCATCTCGAACCTCGGTCTCATCGCTGCTTGCGCGGGCGTTGGCACAGAAGGCGCTGTGTGGGCGGCTATCTTCCTCGTCATATTCCACGCTGCGGCGAAATCATTGCTCTTCTTGTGTGTTGGCACGGCGGAACACCATATCGGCAGCCGCGATATCGAGGATATGGACGATCTGTTCGAGCGCATGCCGCGTTTGGCGCGCTTTATGGCAATTGGCATCATGGGCATGTTCATTGCGCCATTTGGCATGCTCGTTTCCAAATGGGCTGCGCTTCAGGCTTTCGCGAGCTCGGAGAACGTCGTCCTCATCATGCTGCTTGTCTTTGGCTCCGCGGCAACGTTTTTATTCTGGGCAAAATGGCTTGGTAAGATTCTTGCAATTGCCAATAACGACGCTGAAGACGTTGAGATTACGGTATTTCGCAGCGAGTGGTCTTCGCTAGGGCTCATGGCCGTTTTGACCGTTGGCTGCGGCATTGGTTTCCCCCTCATTTCCGTGAGCGTCGTCACGCCGTACTTGCAAGAGGTATTCGGAGCTGCCCCGGAGGCAATCTCGAGCGGCGACCTGTGGATTATGGCTGTCATCGGCCTTGTCGTAGCAGT
Organism: uncultured Coriobacteriaceae bacterium; assembly: GCA_902783925.1. Taxonomy (GTDB): domain Bacteria; phylum Actinomycetota; class Coriobacteriia; order Coriobacteriales; family QAMH01; genus QAMH01. Next base: position 562 of record CACZSV010000088.1, on the reverse strand, counting down.
CGTGTTCCTCGGTTTTTCCGGTGCTACCAAGAAGCGCGTCGTTCCCGTGTATCTTGCTGGCGTCGGTATCGATACCGATGCACGCAGCTTCCGCAATTCCTTTAACGGAGAGACAATCGCTACGCAGCGCAACTGGTATATGGGCAATCTCTTTGGAGAGAAGAAGATGAAGTTCATCGGTGTTGTCGTCTCTCTGACGCTCATCCTCGGCTCGTTTGCCTTCGTCACGCAGTCCATCGCACAAGAAAGAAATACTCTCGTGACCATTTCGAACGAGTACTCCTCGTACAGTGGCAGCAAGTGGGAAGAAGCGGGTATCGACTTTGCCACCTACCAGCAGTACTACGAATACTATGCCCAGGTTTTCGAAGAAAACAGGGAACAGTTCAAAGAGCAAATGGGTATCGAGAATATGAATCAGCTCATGGATGCCCTCTTTATTGAATTGTATTACGGAAACATGAGCGGCGGATCGGCTTCGAGTAGCGAAGGGGGGATGTAAGATGGAGCTCTTCGGGTATTCGATCTGGTCATTTGTCGGAGCGCTCTCATTTCTCGTCAT
>CACZSV010000087.1 GCA_902783925.1 uncultured Coriobacteriaceae bacterium | reverse complement strand
GGTCGACATCACAGCCCTCATCCTGCCGGGACATGTCTCGACTATCATTGGAAAGAAGCCGTACGAATTTCTCGCCAAGAAATACGGTATCCCCGGCGTCATCATGGGCTTTGAGCCAGTGGATTTGCTCAGCGGCATCGCCATGCTGCTCAAGATGCTGACTCAGGGCACACCTAAGATCGTCAACGATTACAAACGTGGTGTCATGGACGAGGGAAATGTCGCCGCGCAGGAGACCATCGCAGAAGCGTTCGAACCCTGCAATGCAATTTGGCGTGGTCTCGGCCTTATTGAAAACTCCGGATATGCGCTGCGCGAGGATTACCGACAATTCGACGCGCTCGAGAAATTTCAGCCAGTCGTCGAGCCCACCATCGAGCCCAAAGGGTGCCGTTGCGGAGACGTGCTGCGTGGCGTCATAGACCCAAGCGCCTGCCCGCTGTTTTCCACGGCATGCAGCCCAGAGCATCCCATAGGCCCCTGTATGGTTTCTTCCGAGGGGTCCTGCGCCGCGTTTTTCAAATATCTCCGCTAGATACCATGCATGTCGCAGGAAACGGCATATCGACCAAGATGATTGGAGCTCCCTGGCCGATGCCTCGAACAGGCTCGCGAAACTCGATCTGTTCATATGCGACGATTCGCGTATGACCCTGGAAGAGTTACGCTCAATCGCGTTGAATGCCGTTGAAGGTTCAGATAAGACGCTTGTCGTCATCGACGGCATTGAGCTCATCTCGTTACCAGATGGTGACCACATATTTGATTGGCCTCACACTGTCGGCAATGCTGCAGTGCTTCTAAAGAAGCTCGCACGAGAAACGAATTCACCGATTTTTGCAACAATGAACTATGGCGTTGGGAAATCTCGATATGTCGACAGCCATGAAGATGCGCTCGCTGTATTGCCAAGCGGCGCAGAAAGCGTTGCAGATTCTATCATCCATATCAGCCGCCATCTTACGTTTGGCAATGCGGGCAGCATCCCGTCAAACACTGAATCAAAAATCACTCTGGCCAAGCATTGTCTATGTGAGCCAGTCGAAGCCAAACTTGCGTTTGCGCCAGAATACATGCGCTTCATGGACTTCGTCGAATAAGGCTGGACGGTGCTACGCCTTGCCTTCGATACATGCAGATACAATCAGTATCATTGTCCCCCGTGCATTGCTAATAGTTGACGAGTATCGTCAACTTGTGCAAGAAGATGCCCGAAGAAAGCTTGAGTGGGAGCAAAGCCGTTCACTTCCCATCATTAAGGAATACGAAGATAAAGGCTACACGGAAATGCATAGGCGTCTTTCGCAATTTGAGGCGCAGCTAAGGTGTGGCAACGATAAAACCCATCGCCTGATACGTAACAAGCATGTTCTGCTAACCACCATGGTTGATTTGCCGGCTTCAGATGCGCCCGATGCTGTAGCAAAAGATCCTGGCCTGCGCTTGGTCAACAGCCCCGAGAAGGGGGTTACCAGTTTTGTGCGCTGGGACGCCGGCTGCTCGTCCTGTGGCGGTACTTTTGAGCTCGGCTCGAGCGGAAAGCCAATGAGAGAGGCTGACGCTCTCGATGACCAGCTTACTCTATTTGATGTTGAAGAGTCGCCATTGTGGGATATCTTGAAAGATGAAGCAGGGATAAGTATGCCACAAGGTTCAGTTCCCTGCCCTTCCTGCGGACGCGTTTCAAAACTGAGCCTTGACGCTTCAGAGATAATCGTGGCGTTCAATTGGCCGATAATCGCAATTGCGCCTTGCCGCGTTCCGTTCAACCGAGCGGGCAATGCCCTTGAACTGTCGCGTCGAATTATTCCAGAGCACCTGGGGATGTATTTCAACTTGGCAAAAGGCTGGGCATGGCATGGATTAGCAGATGCCTCGAAACGTGGACTCAGGCCAGACGTTGCGCAGCGACTCGACGAATACCCCATTGCTGAAGCCGTAGCAAGACTGCTGTCCAAAAATGGCGTCGAGATTGAACGCGTTCAGCTAGGTTGCTCTATGTCGATCAATGAGCTAATCGAAGCAATTGGGGATGCATAGTTTGAACCATTTCGTCTATCGGGCTATCTCGACTAGCTTCTCATAGATCCTCACCATAGCCAGCGTGTCGAGTTCGCAGTAACGAAGCAGCTGCTCGCGCACAACAGCACGCTCATCTTCCGGAAGCTTCGTCAAGTTCGCGTATGCGTTCATGGCCTCGCCACCGTTGTGCACGCCGTCGAGAGCGTGGTAATCCAGCTCAGGATCACCTGGGAACAGCGCCGGCAGCACCGCCTTGATGGAGTTCGACTTGCCCATTGCGCGACGATAATATGCTCCCTTCTTGAATGGCTCGATGAGGTCGACCATGCCGGAGTTGATATTCTCCAGATGAGATGCCAGGTCGGGGTACAGACTGGCCATTTCGCTAATCCGCGTCCGCTCGAAGGCCATGTTGAATGCGACGGAACATGCGCCCAGGGGGATGTCCTCGCACAGGTGCTCGGCAACTGCCCGACGCGGGTCGGAGCCTTCGGGGGCCAAGAACTCGTAATGAAGAAGCTCGCCGCCCGGTCCGTCGAGCACGTGAAGCGAGTATTGCGATGGTATCTGCTCGTAGGGCCAGCAGTCGTCGTAAGGGGGAATCGCCTCCTGGAACGTCTCGAAGTCGAGGAAGTACAGCGGGAAGCGCAGGTCCGCAAGGAAGTCGCTCACGGCTTCGCGGTCAACGTACTCGTCGGTCCCGTCAACCTCGCAGATGACCTGCACGGCCTGCCTCGGGTTCAGCGATACCTCGTTCCTAAGGACGTCCTCGAATGTCACAATGCCGTCATCGTAGGCAAGGTCGGCCGCCACGCTCATCCATATGCCGTTGATGTCGAACACGTTCGGTTTCGGGAACTCCCGCTTGCACCATGCCTGGTAACCGCATGCGTGAGGGTTCCTACAATGGCGCCCGACCCGCGCAAACGGCTCTCTGTCGACATCTGCCTTCTTGACGATGCGCTGGATGTTCATCGGCACAGACTCTGCGCGGTTGCGGGCCTCTTCCGTTATGTCCTCCACGACGAACAGCTCGTGCAGGTCTATGTCGCCCTTGCGCAGGTAGCTCTTGTTGAGGTGCATCAGGCCGACGCTCTTCACCTTCAAGCCGCATTGCTCGATGACCCAGAACTGGTACGATGCGTCGTCCTGGTGGTAGTCTTTCAGCTCCGTGGTCGCTTTTACCTCGACGATGTGCACGCCGTCGTCCTCGACGCGCAGGATGTCGGCCATGCAAAAGTTGTCCTCGTAGATGAACGTCGCCTCGCAGATGATGCGCTCTCCGGCGTCCAGCAGCTCGCGCGTACGCTCGGCCATCGCCTCAAACCCATGCTCGTTGAATTCAACCTCGACGTATTTGCCGTAATAACCCATTACGAGATCGCCTACGACGTTGCCGGTTTCCAACCTAACTTCGTCACGCACCGAATCGTCGAATTGTTCGGGCATATGCTCGTTCATCCAGAGAATCTTCGGGCATTGCAGCCCGGTCACAAATCTCGATTTCGATAAACGCATCTTTCCTCGATTCAAAATGCCCTCAATTGGCTGCTAAGCAATCCGTTGCCTAATGCAAGTTTTATCCTTTTGGTTTCTTCGCTAAGCTCTTGTAGAAACTCATCGTCCTTTTAAGCTCTTCTTTATCGGTCAATGACATGAGAAGCTCCTTCTGGGCGTCGTATACCTCCTGGGTGATCTTTCCCGCTTTTCGCCTCTCGTCCAAAATGCGCTTGTTTTCTCTGTATTCAGACATCGTCAGCGGCATGCGCATCGTCCTTTCTCTTCAGACTGCTCGCATAAGCAAATCCCAAATAGAAAGCTTTTAGTCAGCCTTGAAAAGGAATCGAACAATCCTATCTGAAGCCTTTTCTGTCGCTTCCTCAATATCCTGCTTTGTCCAATAAGGCTTATTTTCGAACTGGTACTTCTCAACGAGCTTCTGGGCGATGGGATAGTCACTGTCGATGTAACCAGTTTTTGCGCCCAAAGTCGTTGACACCTTCGTCCTGAACCATTCATTGCCAACCGATCGGTTAATACTTGCTTCAAGTAGGATTTTGTTCCCAAGCCTGTTCACGATAGCATCGAAATCTTCCCTGCTGCCCAAACCGGCGTCATCGCGAATAACTACGAGGTTCTTTCCGCTGCCCGGCATGATATGCTCGATATCGCACTTTGCCCCGATGCTGAAAGGCATTTCGTGCTCGCGAGCAAAAAGCAACTCGTTCAGATACACGAGTTGCGGATTCTCACAGTCTAGCAGAGCGGCTCTGATCGTCTCTTTATCCCAATGGGTCCTGATATGAGCGCTAAAGTCTTCCTCGATTTCCTGATCCGAAATGCTAGGATCGACAAGTTTCGCATC
>CACZSV010000086.1 GCA_902783925.1 uncultured Coriobacteriaceae bacterium | reverse complement strand
GACGCCACGAGTTCTAAGGCGCAGCTAACGTTTGCGCAGACCGTGCCAGCGGTGGCACCTGGGCAGGCAGTGAGCATATACCGCGATGATGAATGCCTCGGCGGCGGCATCGTCGCGCACTCGTAGCCGTGCGCGCTTGAACAAAGGTCTGCCTACCCTATTCGATTACTTGCCCTTACGGCACCCCGTGAGCATGGTCATAAAGCCGCAAAACACCATTGCCCATGCCCAAAACTTATGCGATCCCATTACCGGTCCTTTCCTCGAGCAGCGGCGTCATATTCGCTGCGGTTATGATCATCGTCGACACGTTATGCAGCAAAGCACTCGTTGTCGGCGCCATAATGCCAGCGACGCCAACCACGATAAGCCCCGTATTGAAGCCGACGATTATTCTGTAATTACGTGATATGCGGCGCATGAGCTTCTGGCTCAGCACACGCAGGGTCAGTATCGCGTCGAGCGACGATTGCAGCAGCGTCACATCTGCAACCTCGCGCGCAATATCGCTTGCGTCGATCATTGCAATGGACGCATCGGCCACAGCAAGCGCCGGGGAATCGTTGATGCCGTCTCCCACCATCACGACCTTGCGGCCCTGCGCCTTGAGCTCCTCGATGATGCCTGCCTTTTCTTCCGGCAAGACCTGCGAGCGATAATCGTGGATGCCCAGCTCGGTCGCTGCCACCTTGGCTGCGTTTTCCGCGTCTCCTGTGAGCATGACGATCTTCTCGAAGCCCGCTTTCCGCAGCCGGGCAATGGTCTCGCGCGATTCGAGACGCAGCGGGTCGTTGATGCAAATAGCTCCTTCGAGCTTGCCGTCAACTGCCAGGAAGATCGTCGAGCAGCCAGGCGCTTCTGCTTCAAGACGCTCCCGCAAACCCTCGGGAACGGCAACGCCCTCGTCCTCGAATACATAATGCCCACTGCCGAGCACGACATCCTTATCGTCAACGGCAGAGGCTATACCGTGAGCCACGATGTACTTGACCTCCGCATGTTGCTCTTCTTCATGGAGCACGTCGCGCTCCTGCGCGCATGCCACGACGGCGCGGGCCATGCTATGCGGATAATGCTCTTCGAGGCAGGCGGACAGCCGCAGAATCTCGACTTCGTCCATATTGCCGAACGAAATGATCTTCTGAACCGCGGGTGTCGCCGTCGTGAGCGTACCCGTTTTGTCGAACACGATGGTATCCGCATCTGCAAGCACTTCGAGATAGCGACCGCCCTTGACAACCATGCCCCTATTGGCGGCCTCGCGCATGGCAGACATCACCGCGACGGGCGTCGAGAGCTTGATTGCGCAGGAATAGTCAACCATGAGCACGGCCATGGCCTTTTCCATATTGCGCGTTGCGAGAAGGATTCCAAAGAAGGCGATGAAGCTGAACGGCACGATGGCATCCGCGAGACGCTCTGCCTTGCCCTGCACTCCCGCCTTGAGCTTCTCGGATTCATCGACCATATCCACGATGCGGCTGATACGCGTCTCGCCTCCGAGCTTGCGCACCTCAACGGCAATGGCGCCTTCCTCGACAATCGTGCCCGCGAAGACGGACTTGCCGGCGCTCTTGATGATGAGCTTGGACTCCCCCGTCATCGACGCTTCGTTCAATGCCGCCTCGCCTTCGACCACAACGCCATCGACTGGCACCATTGCGCCATCGCGCACGCGAATCACGTCGCCTTCACGTATGCGGCTCATGGGAACGTTCACATCCCCTTCTTCCGTTACAAGCCAAGCATTGTCCACCTGAATCGCAAGGCTCTGCTCAAGCGCGATGCGGCTGCGGCGATGTGTGTATTGTTCAAGAAGATCCGAAATATCGAGCATCAGCATGATGCTGCCGGCAGAATCGAAGGTGCCCCGCAGCATCGCGGCGGTGATTGCTGTGGCATCGAGCACTTCGACGGAAAGCTCGGGTTTTGCGAGGCGCTTGAGGCCCTTGCCAATGTAGCCGAATGCGCGGTACATGGTCCATGCTTGGCGCAGGGGCATCGGCAGGAAAATGCGTCGCAGCGCAAAGGCCCCCGCGCGTTTGATAAGCGATGTGAAAAACTCCTCGTCGACCTCCTGCTTGAGCTGCTCATCGGAGCCTTTCGCCTCGGGAAGAGCCATGCGATTAAAGCTGCCCAGGCAGGCGAGGACCTTCTCCTTGGTCATTTTGTAATGCGTATCGTAGCGAACGAGTACGCTGCCGTTGGCAACGGCAGTTTTCACGCTCGTCACGCCAAGTATGCGCTCGAGTTCTTCGGCAATTCCGTAGCCCTCTTCTGCGTTGAACGCGCGTGCGCCAAATCGCACGCGTAAATATCCAGGAAGGTCTTTGACAATGCTGAATCGCATGGATGCGGTTTGTTCCATCATGATTTCCGCTTCTCATAATGCGTCGCGCGGGGACATAATCCCCGCCGCGTCCGTCTAACTTGTCTGTCTTGCGTCTGTCTGCTGAGGCAGCACGCCTCGATAGCTACTTCGTGCTCTTGCGTGCGCGAGACCGCGTTTGCTTTTTCGCAGGCTGCTTTGCGGGTTCCTCTGCAGCCTCTTCCTCAGCTGCTGTTTTCTGTGCCGCCTCGTCCTCCTTGGCAAGTTCGGCCTCGACCTGCTCGCGGATGCGCGCTTCGATCTCTGCACGACGATCCTCGCGTGCAGCATCGATCTTTGCTTGCTGGCGGGCCTCTTCTGCCATATCGGCGGCGTCGTCCTTGATGGACTGCAGACCCTCATTGCAGTTCTGCTGAACTTCCATGCCCTTGGCAAGCGCATTTACCACATATTCGCGTGTCTTGGGAGCCTTGGCAATCAGTGAGCCCACGCCTGCAGCAGCGACTCCACCCACAAAGCACCATAGTTTACTGCTCGTATACCAGCTCATTTTTCCTCCTCGTCAGATGCGATTAGCATCTATTCATACATGTCACAAGCAATAGTTAGCTAATTATAACTTATTGATTGTACATAATCCTATGCATATTTTTGAATTCTGCAAAACGAGAAGCATAATCTGGTGAGAGCCGAGCAGGCGGCAGAAACGCCATGACCGACTCATCGGCACCTATTTGGTGACGAGACGCACCTTTTCTGTTGGAATATGCACGAATAGCTCGTCGCCACGCTTGGGAAGCGAATCCCATCCCGCCTTGCCTTCGCCCGCATCTATGCGCCAGAACACACGTTGGTGCAGGTAGTGCATCTCTTGCTCGTGAGCTGCGACGAGCGAATCCGCATCGGCGCGACGATCAAGAAACTCCATAAGCGCCATGCGGTCAAAGCGAGAGTCGCTCACACGGTCTACGCGCATGCGATATACGCCCGGTCCCGGGCCATCTGCCTTTTGTATATTGAACGCACGAATACCGACGGCCTTCACATCTTTGGGAACAAGCTGCTTCACCTCGAGTTCGACGCCCCATTGTGGGCAATACACATGGTGATCATCCACATATTCTGCCAGCGGAGCATTCTTGCAACCGGAAAGCTTGATGCCGGCAAGGCTCTTCGGCTCGTTGATGAGCTCACGGCCACCGTCGATCTCCATGATCTTGCCCGACTCCATAACGGCGATGCGGTCGCAGAAGCGCACGGCCTCGTCGATATCGTGGCTCACATAGAGGATGGTACCGTCAAACATCTCGAACAGTCCGGAGAGATTTTGCTCGAGGATGCTCTTGAGATGCGAATCAAGTGCGGAAAACGGCTCATCGAGCATGAGGATGCCGGGGCGCGCCGCAAGCATGCGGGCAAGCGCGACACGCTGCTGCTGGCCTCCGGAAAGCTGCGCCGGGTAGCGCTTGGCAAACGCTTCGACATCGAAGCGCTTGAGCTCGCCTTGCACGATAGCATCGCGTTCTGCCTTGGGCGTGTCCTTTGGGATCCCCGCCGCCACGTTCTGCTCCACCGTCAGGTTGGGAAAGAGCATGTAGTTCTGAAAGAGCAGTGCCGTCTTGCGCTCCTGCGGCTTGAGATTGATACCTTTCTCGCTGTCGAAGAAGACCCTGTCGTTCACGACGATACGACCCTTATCGGGCGTTTCTATGCCGGCAATGCTGCGCATGGTGAGCGATTTGCCGCAACCAGATGCGCCGAGCAGGCCGAACACCTCGTCTCCTGCGGAGAAATCGACATCGAGCGTGTACGAGCCGAACGTTTTGCTGATCTTGACCTCGAGGCTCATTCTTCGACGGCCCCCTTACGGTACCTAGTCGTATGCTGCGACCAGAGATTGATGAACAGGATGACGATGAAGCTGAATATGAGGATGACGATAGTCCAGAATATGGCTATGTCAGTGTTGCCGTTCATCCATTCGAAGTAGATGGCGATGGGAATGGTACGCGTGATGCCCAGATAGTTGCCGGCCAAGAAGAGCGTCGCGCCGAATTCGCCCAGCGCGCGGGCAAACGCGAGCACGGTTCCGGCGGCAATCGACGACCACGAAAGCGGCAGCATGATCTTGAAGAAGATTCTCGCCTCACTCCACCCCAGGGTGCGCGCGGCATCGAGCATATTGGAGTCGAGGTTGTCGAAGGCGCCGAGCGCATTGCGATACATGAGCGGGAATGCAACGATTACCGCTGCGATGACGGTTGCCTGCCAGCTGAAGATGAGCGGAAATCCGATATCGATGAAGAATTTGCCGAATGCGGTATTCGATCCGCAGGCAAGCAGAAGCAGAAAGCCGCAGACCGTTGGCGGCAGCACCATGGGAATCGTGAAGATGGTGTCGAAAATATCACGTACGCGGGACGAGCGGTGCAGGCAGAAATACGCCGCTGCAAGGCCGAGGACGAAGATGAAGACAATCGCCGTAAGCGAAGTCTTGAGCGTAACGATAAGCGGGGACCAGTCGAGTGTCGAGAGGAACTGTCCCGTCGACTCGAACCAGCTTGGCTGCGCTACGATCTGCGCATCCGCCGCGGGGACAAGACCCCCAAAGCACGCAAACGAAACATCCACGTGATGGGCGTTTTCTGACTGCGTCACATCGCTGCCGTCCACACCGATGACGCAGTTGTACGAGCTGCCATCGATTTCCTGTGCAAACTGATAGAGCACGCCATCGACCTCGTTGCTTTTGTCCTGCGTGAAGAGCCACTTTGCATCGGGGCTTATGAGCGCGTTGCCGCCACCAGCGCCGGTATCGAGCGAAATCAGAATGCTCTGCAGATTCGCGAGGTCATCTTGGGAGCTTAAGGAAAAGCCTGCTTTCTGTGCGGCATCGGGGTCGAGATAGACGATCACCGAATCGCTCGTGACGATGTACATGACTGTACTCGCCTTGCTGCCGATGTAGTAGGCATAGCCATGGTAGGCATCGGCGATGTTCCTGTTAGAACCCTTGCTCGCACGCTCAAACTCATTGACGGCGAAGCTGCACCCATCGATGAGCGCTGCATCGTTTGCTGCAGAAAGCGAAACCTTGTCTGTTGGCGCATTCGCTTTGGTAGTGGAAACAGCAGCGAACCCGTCTGCCCAGGCAAGGGGGGCAATCGACAAGCATGCGATAAGAACGAGCATGATTGCTATGGCGAAACCACGTCTTCGCATTACAAATCCTTCGATGTGACAAAAAGAGGGGCCGGAAAACCAGCCCCTCTATACTATCAGATTTATATTCTAATTCGAGAATATAATCGCTCGATTCAGAGATTAGCCAGCGAGCTCGAAGCCCCATTTCTGCCAGATCTCCGCAGCCTCCTTGTCGGTCATGCACCAATCGAGGAATGCCTTTGCCGCTGTTGCATTCTTGCTCTTTGCGCAGACAGCACCCGGATAGGTGATGTTCTTATGCGTGTTAGCAGGAACGGTGCCAACAACCTTGACGCCGCCAAAGCGCTCAACGTCGGAGGTGTACACGAAGGCGATGTCGACGTCACCAGACTCAGCATGCTTGCAAACGTTACCAACGGACGTGTCCGTGACGACCTTGCCCGCGACGGGCGTGCCCGCATATGCATCGGTGCCATTAGCTTTGCCAGCGCTCTCGGCGCCGGTCTTGCCATCGGGATCGACGAAGCAGCCCACAGTGCTCAGCGACTGGTTGGCGTAGTTACCTGCGGGTACCGAGTCGTCGCCCACGCAGATGGTGTACTTGCCAGCAGCAATGTCGTCGAGCGTGACAGAAGTGATGTTGTTGTTATTGGCGCTCGTCACCATGACAAGGTCGTTCTTGAACATGGTTACGCGCGTGTTCTTGTCGATGAAGCCCTTTTCTTCGGCCGTGTCCATCGTGCCCTTGGAAGCGGTGATCTCGATGTCTGCCGCAGTCGGATCGGCCTCGAGCATGGTATTCAGCTCACCGGAGCTCTTGTATTGAGTGTCTGCAAACGTGACGTTCGGGTTCTTTTTGGTATAGAGCGTCTGTGCCTCGGCCATGGCCTTGCTCAGCGAGTTTGCAGCGTAAATCTGTAGCTGCACGGCCTGTCCGCTGTTTGCAGAGGAACTTGCTGACGAGCTCGCTGCTTTAGAACTGGAGGCAGAGCCGCCACCACAGCCAGCCAATCCGAGCGCTACTGCCATGCACACGGCAACAATACCGCAGGTAAGCAGGCTAAGAAACTTTCTTCTCTTCATGAATTCCCCTTTCATTGCAAAACAAACACACTTGCAAGATCTGAAATGTGCTTTTCGTATTTTCGCAGCAAAGAATAATCTGTGCAAGATTTATTTTTATAAGTATATATTTTCTATGTCGATTAGTTGTCGCAAAAAAGAATGTGCCCTGTGTTGTCGCCATGTCGTTCCGAACGCAGGCGCGAATCGGCGTGAGCACCCTGTCATTCCGAGCGAAGGCGCGCAGCGCCGGAGCCGAGGAATCTCGTGTCGAGTCGTGAGATCCTTCGACTCGCTCCGCTCGCTCAGGATGACGCGAATGAGTCCTGGCAAGGGG
>CACZSV010000085.1 GCA_902783925.1 uncultured Coriobacteriaceae bacterium | reverse complement strand
TTGCCGTATTCCTCGTCGGATACAGGCTCGAGCCATTCTGTTGAGGCATTCTCGCCTGCAACTTCAATCGCAAGATGCGAGAACCACGAATCAGGTGCGGCGCCATGCCAATGCTCGACATTCGCGGGGATGTTCACAACGGTACCCGGCAGCATCTCAACCGTCTTGCCATCTCTTTCCTGATAATAGCCGCGTCCACCAACACAGATGAGAATCTGCCCGCCGCCTTGTGTAGCATGATGCGCATGCCAGAAATTGCGACACGCTGGCTCAAAGGTAACGTTGAAGAACTGCACCTGCTCAGTCGAGATGGGCGCAAGATAGCTCTGGCCCGTGAAGTATGTGCCGTAGGGGTTTGGTTCGCCCACGGGAAAGAAGATGGATGCCTCGTAAGCGGCTTTGCTGCCCGCAGGGGCCTCTTCGCCCTCCTCGTTCCACACGTCCTTGGCCAGATTGAAAACAGCCCAGGCCTTGGGCCAACCTGCGTAAAATGCCACATGGGTGATGACAGCGGCAATCTCGGCACGCGTCACTCCGTGAGCCTTCGCGTTTTCCAGATGATACACAAGCGAACTGTCAGTAACTCCCGAAGCCATGAGCGCCACCACCGTAACGATGCAGCGCGTTTTCAAGTCGATATCTCCGTTGTTCCAGTTCTCGCCGAACAGAACGTCGTCGTTGAAGTGCGCGAATTCCGGAGCGAAATCTCCGAGTGCGTCATGTCCCGCAGTCTGTACTATTCTCTCCGCCATTATCCTTCTCCTTCTTGTATTGAACTACTCAATTCTCACCTTAGCACCAAATATTCGCCCCATATATCTGGATGTTTGCTTTTTATTCAAAAGTGAAGCAACCAAAACCAACGTACACGGACAGTGGGGATGAATACGCAAAACGATCATTGTGCTGTTATGGAATGAAACATCGTGACAGCACAAGAGGCATGCCTTAAAATAGAAGTTGCATTCAGGAATATGGCGGAAGCATTAAAGGAAAAACACAAAACCTAATGCCTCACCTGAAGAATTGGTTCAGCAAGATTCGTAATTGCAGTTCAAACGAGAAAGGAGACTGATATGGAACGTAGTGGAAGCCAAAAGGCATTGTTGGTAATCTCGATTATTGAGATCGTTGGCGCAGCTCTGTCGCTCATCGCCGGAATCTCCACGGGCCTTCTCGGAGGTCTCGTAGGCACAGCCGGCGTACAGGGTCAGCTGACGCCACAGGAAGTGGCTAGCGGAACCGCCGGTCTCGCCATTCTTTCGGCAATAATCATCATCTCAGGGGTATGGAGCCTGCTTTGCGGCATCTTCGGCATCCGTGCTGCAAATGACAATCAGAAAATCATGATCGTGTGGGTATTCGCTCTCATCGGCGTGATCCTTGGCGTCATTGGCCTTATCTACTCTTTCGTCAACGGCTCCTTTGCCCAAAATGCACTCACAATGATCGTCGCACTTGCCTTGGACGTTCTTTTGTTCTGGATTGCCAACAACATTAAGCGTGAAGCTGGCAAGTAAGCTCCAGCAACAAAGCGCGAAACGCTCAGGGGCAGGACACTCGCTCCGCAGCGCAAAACGAACAGGCCGTCGGATCGTACCCGACGGCCTGTTTCTTGTGCCAGCGGGTTGACAAACGCGACAGTGCCCATAATTGCGTCGGGATTATACTCGGACATGCGAGCCTAAAAGAAATAAGGGTCGCTGAGCTGTCTTCTATGGTACATTTGCCCCATGGCAAAAAGAGAGACAATCACAATTGAAGCGAGCGAGAGGAACCTCTCGGAAGCCCGGGCTTTTGTTGAGCATGCCCTGAGCAAGCAACGTGTCAACTCCACCAACACCACCGAAACATTGTCGCTTTTCGAAGCGCTTTTCCACGAGATCGTCCATCAGGCCGAAAGCTGCGGCGACGAACTCGAAATCACCAGCATCAGCAAACTCGGGCGCATTGACATAGAGATTGCGTTTTCAGGCGAGCGTTTCTCGCTGCCCGAGAAGCGCACGCCTTCTGCCTCCAACGCAGAGCTCATCGATTCATTATCCGACAAGATGTCGTGCTCGTATGAAGGGGGATGCAACGTCGTCCATATTTCCGCGAGCAAAAGTCCCTGGGTCCCCATCCTTCCAAGCGTCATTGCCATCGTCGCTGCTCTTCTCGTGAGTTTCGTGCTTAAAGCAACAATCGACAATGCCGGGCAGCAGTTTTTAGCAAAAGAATGGATAGCGCCTCTCGAGAAGCTCTTCACCAATGCCATGCTCATGATTGGCGCGCCGATGACGCTCTTCTCGTTGCTCAAGAATGTAACCGATGCCTTCATAGTGGCAAAGCGTCATTCCTCCCCAAGAAGGCTTTTCATAACCGCAGTGAGTTCGTCCGCTGCTGCGATTGCGCTAGCTCTCATCATGGGCTTTGTGTTCGCGCAGTACATTCTTTCTGCCACCGGCGTGACGGAGCGCGTTGACATCGGGTTTGCCAATTGGACGCTGTCTTCGGGAGTAGATCAGATTATTCCGTCAAGCATCGTCCAGCCATTCGAGACCATCTCTCCCATTCCAATGATCGTCGTCGCACTTCTGATCGCCGGCGCTCTCAGGTCCATAGGCAAGAGCTTCGATTTGGCAAAACGCGCGATCGACGTCTGCTACGACCTGTTTTCGGGCATTCTCCAGATAATAATGATTGCGTTCCCATTGGCCTGCTTCTTGCTTTTCCTAGAAGTTCTCCTCGTTAATGGCGTCGGTATTCAAATCACGGAAATCTTTATTATTGGCGTTCTCATATTCGTCTGCACCGTGCCGTTGCTCGGCTTCTATGCCCTGCGGATAAAGGCGCGCGGCGTCCATATCCTCCAATTTACAAAGAAGCTCTGGCCACTCTTGAAAGAGAACTTCGCCATTGGCTCAATTATCGATGCCGTACCCTACAACACGCGCTACTGCATAAAGAACTATGGCATCCCGCGGGAAAGACTCGACAGGGAGCTTCCGATATTGGCGCAGGTTAGCTTAGATGGCAACTGCTTCATTCTCATGTTGCTTGCCACAATCTACATCTTCGTCGCCAATTGCGAGGTATCGTGGTTCCACATTGGAATCGTAGCGCTCATTGTGCTGTTCCTCTCGTTCGGCGCTCCCAACCAACCGGGTTCTATCCTCATCGGCATGTTGGTTATCTTGACGTATCTCAATTCGGATTCCATCATTTCGCTTGCGCTGTGCTTCGAGCTATTCTGCGGTGGCCTACAAAATATCTTAAACGTCATCAGTGCGGTGGTGACGGTAGCCGAAGACGAGTGTAGAGAAAACCCGAATCACCCCAAAATGCCGTAGCTTTTTCATGGCGCGCGCTGTTCAATTGTGCGCGAAGCACTTCAGACAAAGGATGGGCGCACCATGGACACGGCAGACAAGAAAGGTGGTCCCGCGCGATGAATATGCCCTCGTACTCAGATTCGTTTCAAGTGCTCCTGCTGCAAGCTGCAGACGAAGGACGCGGGGCCATGCTGTTTGGCGACAGTCTTACCCGTGCACGTAACGCGGTAGCACCTTTTTTGGTGGGTGAGGTATTTCCAGATATCTACCTGGAGCATCCGCTTTATGGCGACCCGTTCCTCGACGTCACTCTATTGCTAGGCCAGGTTGATCCTGGCACGCGAATCGAGTCTTCCGCAGCTGGAGAACACGCTGCAATATTCGACTGGTACGCCAAAGCACGCAAGGAGCACGACAATGTCTCGTTCGGCTTTGAGCTCGACACCAAAGAGGCCGAGCTTCCACTGGCTGCCGTGCACTTCCAACCACGCTCACACGTGGAGCTTGTGCACCCCTTCTGCGAAGCCGCGGGTGAACCCGAACGGGCAGACCTCTATCTGGCCCAAAATGCACGTATGCCCCACGGCTGGCCGTTGGCATTCTTTGGCATGTTCCGGGGACGTCCTGGCTTCCCTTTGCGCGTCTGCGGTTATCTGGACAGCGATGAGAAGAATGCCTGCGCACAAGAACCCAAACATCTGGCAGCAGTCTTCGACGCGGTGGGATTCACCTCCTATGACGAGGTAATGCTTGCGCAGGTTTCCACGCTCATGGCAATAGCTCCCGGCAGTGTCGACTTTCAGTTCGACGTGTTTCCCGACGCGAGCATCGGCTCCACATTCGCAATCGACATCCAGTTTGGCATCGAACAGCCCGAAGCAGTACATGCCACGTTCGAGACCGGCGCTGGGGCACGCGTCATGGAGCAGCTCGAGAACTGGGGCGCCGCCGACGCACGGTGGAGGCGGGCAATTGAATCGGCGTTTGCACGCGCGTTGCCAATCGAGCTCGATAACGGCGAGATAGGCCGCTATGCCTTTACGCTTATGCCGCAGTGGACGAAGGCCCGTTGGACGGACGGCGTGCTACAGCCAAGTAAACTCTACCATTTTGCCCATTCCGGTCTACTGGGGCCCTCGTAGATGCGTGCCTCCTGATATGAGAGTTGCCGTTTTGGTTGGATGAACGACCACGGTGTGGTTTACTTGCCTACAGCTCCCAAAAACTCATACTACTTGGAAACGATGGAGCACATGTCGCAGGACAGAAGCAAGCTGTTTAGGCAAAAGGCGATTGACAGATTGTCTTCGCCCAGTGAACTCACGGGCCATCTTTATGTAATCACCTCGAGCGTGTGAGCCGTTCTTGCTGCCGCCGTTGTGCTTTTCGCAGGAATAACTACATGGGCTTGCGCGCGGAATAGAAAAGAGGCGCTTGCTCAAGGCAAGCGCCTCATGCCAAAGAAAAAGCCGTTTGCACAGTTGTTCATGGGCAAACGGCTTTATTGTTATTGGAAATCCGGGTTATACCCCTTGATGCTGTATTCAGGTATCTCCCAGTAAAGGATGTTATACATCCAGAAGCCCGATTGGTGGTTTGGATCAAAGCGTCTGCCCTCGATTTAGCCAGCTTTCACGGCCCCGTTTTTAGTGTGCATGACGTAGTCTCCAACGTTGTACGTGGGTTCGGATATGCCTGTGGACGCACCGTCTGCAACCGCATCCGCATCTTCCCTTTTAGCTTCACATCGCTGTCCATGTCGCGTCCCCTCCTGAAAGCAACTAAGAGAGTCGTTGCAGGGCCAGCGCAAATATAGCTGGCAGAGGCAGACAGGTAGCTGAGCCGTAAACAAACATACATCCCTACACGCAGGACGAGCCGTTCGTGTGTTTTTGTTTCCCCAAATTACTGCATCATGTACGGCGATGTTCTTGCATAAATTCGATGAACTTGTCCTCAGGTAAGGGTTTCGCGTAATGGTAACCCTGAATGAAGTCAGCACCCATTTTGGCAAGAAGCTGCGCTTGTTCTTCTGTCTCCACACCCTCTATCAGCACTTCCTTGCCAATCTGTTTGATTGAGTCTATTGCGCTTGCAAGTATGGTCCTTGTTGCCGAATCATCTAGCGCATCAACAAATGACTTGTCAATTTTCACGAGCGAAAATGGGAGCGCGATCATCCTGCTCATATTCGAGTATCCGACGCCATAATCGTCAAGCGAAAGCGTTATGCCCGCTGCCGCAAGCTTCTTCACGTTTTCATCAATGGCTTGCTGCGAGTACATAGCAGATGTCTCAGTGACCTCGAGATTCAAACGCGCAGGCTCGACGTCGTTTTTCTCGAGAAGGCAGAGAATTTCATCGGCAAGCTCGGGCCTAACACACTGATCCACAGAGAGGTTCGCCTCGATATAGGCAAGGCCAGTCGTACTGAAATCGATTCTGCCTAAAAATGCACAAATCTTCTCGAGCAGTATCGATCCTATGTCTAAAATCGCACCGCTCGCCTCTGCCTCAGGGATAAATAGCGAGGGAGCAATCCACCCAAAGCGTTTGTCTTTCAACCTCACAAGTGCCTCGGCGGAATGAAAGCAGCCGTCCCTGAGGCAATAGATGGGCTGATAGTGGATCTCGAAAGACTTGTTATCAATCGCATGCTCGAGGATGTCGCTCAGTTTCATCTGTAGCTCGAAGTCATCGCGTGCGGCCAGCTCGCCGTATGTTACGACTGTCGACTGGGGGACAAGGTGCCCAAAACGGCGCTCAAAACTCACGAGCGTTTCAGTGTCTGAAATATCCTCGGGGATTCTCACAATGCATGTTCGCATCTGGGTCACCGCTGCTTTTTCCTTGCGGGTTTCCGACCTCGCTTTACCGGCCTCGTGGGTATTTTTCGCAATTCTCAGAGCATGTTCGACGTCTATGTTGCGCGTTGCGATGCAGAACAAGACATTTCTTAGGTAGTACAACGTATCATCGTGCTCAAGCGTCGTAGTGAGCATATCCGCAACCTCGCGCGTAATCGCCTGCACTCTGTGTTTGCCGAGCAACTCCCTGAGCTTTTCTCGATTAACGATTTCGACAAACGCCAGACAGAGTGGCTTGTCTGTTATGAACGCGCGATACGTCATCTCGTTGTACGAATGGAGGCTCGCGGCATTTACCATTGCGTCTCTTCTTGTTTCAGGGTGGATCACAAAGGCGGAAACGAGCATCATCGCGATGGACGTGACAAACATTTCGAGTCTCAGCGCAGGAAGTTCGTATTGAATTGCAGCAGCGGCGAGCATAATCGGGTAGAGCAGCATTAGTGTGCTCAACTCTTCGGGGTCCAACAGCTCGCGCCAACGGATGAGCCATGCGATTCCGATGAGCGAGTAGTAAATTGCACAGAAATAAAGCACGCAGATGAGTGGCTCGCGTTGCGCAAAGCCGTTTTCGTAGAAAAAGACAAGATGGTGGAGCGGGTTTGTGAGCACGATGAGAACAGTCAACACCATGGGCACCCAGAGGAACACTCGTCTGAAGTTACTGCTATCGAGCCTGTGCGAGGTATCCGACACGGTGGCGATGAGCACAAGATACGCTGGTGCGGTGAGAACTCTGAGTGCGTAGTAAATCGTCGTAAACGCGGATCGTACTGCCAGCGGCGCGTTCGTATCAACAGGGTATAAGGGCATGAGTGGGCGCAGCAACAAAGCGTCAAGCGCCTCACCGACAACTGCGCAAAGAGCAGTAACCGTGACCAGTACCATGCACGTGAGATACACGCGATTGGCAGCACCATGCGTGAGTTTGCGAAACAGAAGAGACGCAAGCGCAATCATCATAATGACAACGGCGGCGATATCGAAATATACGATAGTTCCCGTTTGCATACTCTCTTCCTGCCGGTATTGATTGTGCAGCTCATCCTAGCAGAAGCAGGCAAACAATTGTATAAAATCTAATTGTGTATGCATAAGAATGCATATTCTCGCTCATGTTATGACACGAACATATGAACTGGCCAAGACCTCTCCCCAACGTCCTTCACCCGATGCGCGGATTCACAGCCCAGCTCCGACACGCAATCGTACTGCAAGGGTTTAAGAGCGCCCTTCAAATGCTGGCATGCCCTGAGTGAGATAGCTGCCGCAAGACTGAACCCAAAATAGACGGGTCATCTAGCCGTTCAGTCACGATTTTCGAAGATAATTGCAGAAATTTAGCTCTTTTAGGCGAGTCCGCAATTGATAAACCTCAAGAAACAGGCAATAAGCCAAGGCTTGGCTGCGAACTTTTGGAACCGTTCCAAATAATGTGCGGGATTTGCATCCTCTAACTCGCCTAAAAGAGCTATTTTTCTGCAGAATGCTCTATATTTCGTGACCGAATGTGCCAAAATACCTCTATGAAGCTGGTCTTGAGTCATGAAACAGCACTGTCTCACCTTCGAGCACATCGCGAGTGTGGCTACGAAGCGATGATGCCTGCGCGTGTCCGCACTCTCGACGACTGCGTTTGCTCGCTTCACCAGATTGAGGAGTTTTCCCTACCTTTCCTCGTAGACAATGAGAATGCCTTGCATGTACTGGTTCCTTCACTGTCGAAGAAGCAGAAGTCAAAAGACCATATTTGCCATGTTTTAACGGGAGAGCTCCCGCATGGTGCTTTTTGGAGGATAGGAAACGGGGTCTATGCCGCCTCCCCCGAACTGCTGTTTGTAGAAATGGCAACAGTTCTTTCGTTCGTTGATCTCGTTCTTTTCGGGCTCGAACTGTGCGGCACGTACACCTTGCGTCCGCACAGCGATGAAGGAATGCGCAACTGCCCGGTCGCGACCACGAAGACCCGGCTGCGTTCATTTGTTAGGCGTGCCAAGGGCATGCGTGGTGCAGCAATAGCCCAGCGTGCATTGAAGTGGGTTGTGGACGGGTCGAATTCTCCTATGGAATCCTCTTTGATGCTGCTCTTGTGTTTTCCAATCCGGCTCGGAGGCTACGCCTTTCGACTCCCCGATCTTAATCCCTCGATGACCTTGGGTAGAAAGGCCGCCCAAATGCTTGATTACGGCTCTATGCGCTGTGACCTGCATTGGATAAAGGAGCATGTCGCTATCGAGTATGACAGCACTACAGAACATCTAAATCCTCGTGCTGCGGCACAAGATGCCCGACGAGCAAATACACTTCGCTATAAGAACATCGAACTAATCACTGTAACCCCACAGATGATTGCCGATCACAACCAATTCGACGGAGTGGCCAAACAACTCGCAAAAGCACTGGGGGCCCGCATGAATTCTGAGAAGCTCCTCTACTCGAATGCCCGCAGAGAACTCAGAGAGCAACTATTTCCGTGGCTTCTTAATTCCGCGTGCAATTCGATCAGACGACAGTAATTCCACGATGCCTGAGACGCTCTTCAACTTCGACGCCCTGACGCTAACCGCAAGGCGTCCTCCACTTCATGAGAACCCGAACAATTCCCCATCCCTTGTTCAATATTTCCCGAGCAACACGTTATACTCGGCTACGAAATGAAAGCCCTTCATACCAAAATGGATAAGCATCGAATGACCCGCTCGAAGGCAATTTATAGTGCGTGTGTCTTCGGATTGTCGTTATTTGCCCTGTTCTTCGGGGCAGGCAATCTAATCTTCCCACCTGCCATGGGACTCGAGAGCGGCACCGATTGGATCATCGGGTATCTCTCCTATTTCCTTGCCGATGTTGGGCTTGCTCTACTCGGCTTCTATGCAATGCTAAAAACGAATGGCGATCTTGATGGCATCACCGGAGTCATTGGAAAGGTTCCGTCCGTCATTCTCAATTGTTCAGTGATTCTTTGCGTGGGGCCGTTCCTCGCCATTCCCAGAACTGCAGCGACTTCTTTCGAGATGGGGGCAGCGTCGCTCCCTCTGGGGTTTATCAGCGATTCAGTGGCGCGTGCCATTTTCTCGGTCGTGTTTTTTGTGATTGTGTTTTTCGCGGTTTCACACCCTGGGAAGGTGGTGGACAGCGTCGGGAAATACCTCACCCCCCTGCTTGTCGTGGCTCTAGCTATCCTGATTGCAGCAGGTGTTGCCAATCCTGCGGCGCAAGCAGCTCCTCCTCGCGTGGGCAATCTCTTTCAAGAGGGAATGATCAACGGCTTCCAGACGATGGACATGATCGGAGCGCTTGTCTTCTCGCTTTTCGTTGTTACCTCCATCAAACAAAAAGCCGAAGACGAGATGATGTCATCTACGCGCCTGGCTCTCTCGGCAGGTGCGATTGCCGCGCTTCTCCTTTTTCTGACGTATGGAGGCCTGGCATATCTGGGCGCAACGACAGGCCAGCTCTGGGGAGATGGCTTCATAGCGGGAGAGGTCAATCACGCGGCTCTGTTATCGAATATCTCGGAGGCGGTGCTCGGCAACGCGGGAGCGATCGTACTGTCTGCGGTAGTGGTACTGGCATGCCTCACAACCGCAATCGGGTTGGTAACAGCTTGCTCCGAATTCATCGTCGCGCTTTTCAAAGAACGGTTACCCTATCACTATGTCGCAGCGGGAATGTGCGCCTTTTCCGCCCTCGTCTGCAATTTAGGGCTTGCGGAAATAATTGCGGTGTCTTCTCCTATCTTATCCTTGGTTTATCCAGTCGCAACGTTTCTTGTGGTCATGCGCCTCGTCCCCATCAGCGATTCCAGGCGCGTCCTCGCATGCCGGCTTGGTGCACTAACTACGTTTGCAGTCAGTTTATGCGTATTGTTTTGCGATACGTTCGGATTTCAAGAGCTCTCTTTCATCCACTCGCTGCCATTTGACGTTTTCGGTTTTGGATGGCTCGTGCCCGCACTTGTCGCAGCAGTATGTAGCTACATCATAAGCCGCGTGATGGAAAGTCGACGATGCTGCGGGGAACCACACTGACATTTGCTACAGTCATTGCCGAGCTCCCCTGGATTTAGAGTTAGCGTCCAATCAAGAGTGATTCCAAAATTTTCCGAAATACGCTTTGACCTTCACAGCGTGCACCGAAGGTCAAAAGCGGGCTTCACCGATTCTCCCCTTTCAGGTACTTTGCGTTGGCGAGCCACACGTGTTCCTTGCCGGCGTCAGCAGGCTTATTTTGCGCCATGACGCCCACAATGGCATGGGGAACATAGGGCTCTTCCAAGTAAGCCACCTCTTCGTTAGACAGTTGCAAATCGACAGCCGCAACAGCGCCATCCACATGATGCGGCTTGGTCGCGCCCACGACAGGCGAGGCGACCTTAGTCAGCAGCCATGCAATCGACACTTCGGTCATAGACGCTCCGCGCGCATCGGCGACTTCGGCCACGCGCTCAATCACGAGCGAATCTGCTTCAGCTGAGGCGTCATACTTGAACTTGGCGTAGGAGTCCTCCTCGAGCCGCTTGCTCGTCTCGCCAGGACGTCGCGACAGGCGTCCGCTCGCGAGCGCGCTGTAGGGCGTTAGAGCGATATTCTCCTCCGCGCAACACGGGACCATCTCGCGCTCGTCCTCACGAAATATCAGATTCATGTGGTTCTGCACGCTTACGAATTTGGGAAAGCCCTCACGCTCGGCCAGGGCGGTTGCCTTCTCGAGCTGCCAGGCGTACACGTTGGCAATGCCGATGTAGCGCGCCTTGCCAGATGCAACGACTTGCGCCAACCCCTCCATCACGTCATAGATTGGCGTGTTGTAGTCCCACATGTGATAGATGTAGAGGTCAACATGGTTCATCCCCAGGTGCGCCAGACTCGCATCGATGCTACTTGCTATGTGCTGCTGGCCGGTAACGCCTTCGGCAATTTCGTCGGCCGTCCGTGGTAGAAACTTCGTTGCCACCACCACGTCATCACGTCGGGCATAGCCGCGCAGCGCACGACCCACATACTGCTCAGATGTTCCACCTTGGTAGGCGATGGCCGTATCGAAGAAGTTCACGCCAGCATCAAGGGCGTGTTTCACGATCTCGCGCGTAGCCTCCTCGCCAACCGTCCAGCTGTGCTGACCAGCATTCGGATTGCCGAAACCCATGCACCCTAGACAGATGTGCGACACCTCCAGATCGCTTGCGCCGAGCTTTGCGTATTCCATCTCTTATGCCTCCAGCGACTTCTCGGCCCAATCGGCAAGCTCGGCCTTCGCTGGGCGACCGTTCAGCAAGCCACCTGCGAGTACCTTAGCTCCAGGAACAAGCGCCTGCATGCGCTGCGGAGCACGCCCTAATCCGCTGCCTCCACTGGTAGCAAAGGGCACCACTGTCTTGCCAGCAAAGTCGTAAGCCTCCAAGAAGGTGTCAATAATACGCGGTTCCACATACCACCAAACGGGGTACCCGACGAACACCGTGTCATAGGCTGCCATATTCGCAACCTCGCCCTCGATGGCGGGGCGGCATGCTTCGTCGTTCATCTCGACCGAGGAGCGGCTTGAGCTATCGTTCCAGTTCAGGTCTGCGCGCGTGTAAGGTTGCGCAGGCGCGATCTCGAACAGGTCCGCTTCTATCGCTGCAGCCAAGTCCTTCGCCACCTTTGCTGTCGTTCCACTTGCGCTGAAATACGCCACCAATGCCTTTGACATGTTTTCCTCTTTTCTCGAAGTGTTTTCTACTTTAGGTCGAGCGAGTCGACCCAATCGGCAAGTTCCGATTCCGATGCACCCGCAGCAAAGCGCCTCGCGCCGATCCAGCTAGCAGCAGGCGCCAGCTTTTCGAGCTCAGCGGCGGCTCCTTCCACCCCGCTCGAACCCGAAGTGCAGAACTCGGCCACCTTCTTTCCCGACAAATTCGCGTTTTCGAGCAGCGTGCACATGACACGCGGTGCCTTACCCCACCAGATGGGATGCCCGAGAAACACGACATCATACGCAGAGAAATCGGGAGTGGCCGCAATCGCTGGGCGAGCCGAAGGGTCGTTCTGCTCGGCCGTTGCTCGGGTGGTCTCGTTGCCATAATCAAGATCATCGGCAGTGTAGGGCTCAGAAGGCAGTATCTCGAAATAGTCCGCGTTCAGATGTCTTGCAAGTTTTTCTGCCACGGCGCGTGTATTGCCAGTAGCCGAGAAGCACGCCACCAGAATCTTGCCTTCCTCGTTTTTCACGGATGATCCTTGAGCCGCCCCTGATGCTATGGACGCCGAATTCGCGGATCCAGCCTTTGATGAAGCTTGCCCCGCATTGCCCGAGCATCCAAATAGCGCAAGTCCGCCGATCGCTGCCATCGAAACGGTTATGAATTGCCTTCTGGAAAAGGCCTTTCCTATCATAGTTCCTCCTAGTACCTGTTTATTCTGCATTTTGCCTTGATACGTTTGATGTCATCAGGCAAGTCCTCGTAGGGCATGTTGCGCGGCGTGTCACACGTACCCGACTCGCGGGCAACATCATAGAACCAGCACTTGTACTCGATGAAATCACGTGCCAACCTCAGCTCCTCAAGCTGCTCGTCAATCGCAGCACGACGTTCGTAGACGATGCGACGTCGTTCCTCGATGGTCGAATCGCCCTCCAGGTAAAGCTGGATGTACTTGCGGATTTCCTTGATGGGCATGCCCGATACCTTGAGACGCTCCACGAAGCGCACCCACTCCAGGTCGTCCTCATCAAACAGACGCCTGCCGTCG
>CACZSV010000084.1 GCA_902783925.1 uncultured Coriobacteriaceae bacterium | reverse complement strand
TCTTTGATATCGCACAACGGCGCTATGTCTTCGATTTCAGTGTAGGAATCGAGCGTTACCACTTGACTGGTCGATACCGACAACACGTCGACGCCGCCGGTATCCTGACTGCGCCGGCATGCTCCCAAAACAGCAGGAAGGCCGAGCGCCGCCACAGAAAGCGCAGCGCCACCTGCAGCACCAAGAAAGTCACGCCTCGTCAAGCGGGGCGTCTTAGCATGATTGGACTTGTTGCTGTGTTCGACCATGAGCCCCTAGCGTGATTGCAACACGCCCGTGAGCGCACGCGCTAGCTGGTCGGGGCACGACGTTGCCTTGCCACCGCACCTGGTTCCCTCGCAACGTTCTACCACCCACGAGGCAGGCATTCCCTCTACAAGAGATGCAATCCCCCTGGCGTTTCCGTTGCATCCACCGTGAAATTCGACATTGTGCACGTTGTTCTGCTCATCCACATCGAATTTGATTGCACGGGCGCAAACCCCGTGGGGGCGGAAGAAAAACTCCGGCTCGTCAAAGCTGGCGCCCTTTTCTACGTTTTCCTGCATGCGCTATTCCTAAAATTCCAGTTTTTGCAACCGTGCAAAGATAACATCCTTGTGGCCTAGAAAACCCGCAGGGTCGAAAATGTCATCAAGCTGCTCTTTTGCAAGCGTACAATCGGCGTCGGCCTCGAGGTTCTCTCTGAACGAAGGTCCCTCATGCGCCTGCTGGATGTCTTCCCACACCTTCATGGCGTTACGTTGCACGACGACATATGCGTCCTCGCGGGTCATGCCGCAGTCGACTAGCGCCAGAATCACCTTGGAGCTGAATATCAAACCACGCGTGCGCCAAAGATTGTGCAGGCTCTTGTTCGTGTAGACATTGAGCCCGTCGAGCATCCACTGCATCTTACCGAACATATAGTCGAGGGCGGTAAAGCTGTCTGCAAGTGCCACGCGTTCTGCGCCGGAGTGCGAGATGTCGCGCTCGTACCACAATGCGACGTTATCGAAAGCGACCTGTGCATTCGATTTCACGACGCGCGAAAGTCCGCACACCCTTTCTGCAGTGATGGGGTTGCGCTTGTGGGGCATCGCGCTCGAGCCCTTCTGACCCTTCGTGAAGGGTTCTTCTGCCTCGATGACGTCGGATTGCTGAAGCAGGCGGACCTGCATGGCGATGGACTCGAGCGTTGAGGCGCACACGGCGAGCGCGGCCATGGCCTGTGCATGGCGATCGCGTGCGATAACCTGCGTCGAGAGAGGATCCGGAGTAAGCCCCATTTTCTCGCAAACATATTGCTCAACGTACGGGTCGATGTTGGAGTAAGTGCCGACCGCCCCACTAATGGCGCCCGTCGCAGACACTTCTCGCGCCTGCTCGAGACGCGTCTGCGCACGTTTGAGCGCCCATGCCCAACTACCGAACTTCATCCCGAAGGTCATGGGCTCTGCATGAATACCGTGGGTTCTGCCCACGCAGATATCGTTCTCGAACTCGAATGCGCGGCGCTTGCACGTCTTGCCCAGTTGCTTCACGTCTTCAATGATGATGTCGAGCGCCTGGACAACTTGGTAGCTCAAAGCAGTATCGCCAAGATCCGAGCTCGTCATGCCATAGTGAACCCAGCGGCTGGGTTTTGCTTCGCCGTCTGCAATATCCGCGTCGATGTACTTTGCCATGACTGTGGTAAACGCGATCACATCGTGGTTGGTTACCTTTTCGACCTCGTCGATCTCTGCAACGGTGAAATCGGCATGTTCGCGAATCCACTTGGCATCCAGTTTTGTGATGCCGCACTGACCAAGCTCGGCCTGCGCCTCGCATGCCAGTATTTCGACTTCTTTCCAGATGTCGAACTTGTTCTGTAGTGACCAGATATGCCCCATCTTGGGTCGCGTATAACGCTCGATCATCGCGTGTGTCCTTTCGCCACGATGTTTGTTCCTTCAGCCTGTATTGTATTTCTCTTTTACCCAATACGCGAAAAGAACACGGGCACGCAATGGTTTACCATTGAGAGCGGAAATCCGCACGGCGGCGGGCGCACCAAGGCACGCACTTGCGGTATTCCCACATCGATGCAGTTTGAAGAGAGGTTGCGATGGAACGCATCAGCGAAGGCGAACGGCTGGTCAAGCTCTTTGTTTTCATAAAAGAGGCCGGACCGGTGAGCTTTGCAGAGATCCGAGACCGGTTTCCCTACGAATACTCGTCTAAAACCAATAACGACGAGTCAATACGCCGTCAGTTCGAACGTGACAAGAGGAGCTTGCAGGAGCTTGGCATATTCCTGAAGGTCGGCGATGACATGCGCTATTCGCTCGATGAGAAACGCAGCCTCGCCGCTCCCGTCGACCTTACGAACTCGCAGGCGAGCCTGCTGAGAATGCTCTGCGGGGCTTTGCTCGAAGATGAAAACTACCCCTTCAAAAACGATTTGCGTATGGTCCTTATCAAGCTCAGCGACGAGCTTGGTGTTCCGGACCTGCTGCCACAGTTCGACAGCCCGGCTTTCGAATCGATTGTGAAGAATGCCGAACCAAAGGGCCTCGCCAAGGTGCGCAAGGCAATTTCGCATCGCAAGCGCACGTTTTTCGACTATACGGATTCGTCGGGCGAGCAGAGCTCGCGCGAGGTCGAGCCGTTTGGCTGCTTCATACTCAAATCGAATTGTTACGTCGTTGCATATGATACAGGCGCACATGAAGAGCGCTGCTTCAGGCTTGACCGCATGAAGAGAATACGCGTGCATGCGGCAAGCATCGACAGGCCAGATTTCCCGGAACGGGCATTCGACGCGAGCAAATACTATGGCCTGCCGTTTCAGTTTGGCAGCAAAGACAGCGTGGCGCGCATTCGCTTTAATGCAGATGCTGCGTGGAGATGCGATCAGCTCACGATGAACCAAGGTGTTCTCGAAAACGAAGGAGACGAAGTTATTTGGACCGTTGAATGCCGTGATTTCGAGGCGCTTGCACAGTGGTGTATCGAGCATGCTCCCAACGTCACGCTTCTGGACCCACCAGAGGCGGTCGACGCCCTTAACCAAGGTGTTCTCCGCATGTTGCACGTCCTCGAGGAGCAGGAGGCCCAGCAATGAAGAACAACGAGATCATCGTTGCCGTTTTAGCGCAGCTCGAACGCGAAGGCACAGTATCGGTTCCGCAGTTGGCGCAATTGCTGAACTGCTCACAAAAGCAGGTTTCCGAAGCACTCGAGCTTCTGGTATATGCATACGATGTCGCATCGGTACGTCTCGATTTGCACGAAACCCACGCTTCTCTTGTTTCCCGGCGTCCCGAGAGACTGCTGCGCCTCACTTCTGAGGAAGCAGACGTGCTCATCGACGTACTGGAAAATGCTGGATTCGATGCCGATGACGAGCTGGTGCGCAAAATTCTGGAGACCAAGGCGCTCCTCAAGCACACACGGACTACATCCGCCCCCCATGTGCGAACTGCGGGGACTACCGCCGCAGCCAGCGTCGCGCAAACACTCTCGACCGCCTGCGAAGACGAAGACCACCACCTTGTCCGAATTGGCTACCAAGGAGAAGGCGACGATCGGGTCATAGAGCGTGATGTCGAACCCACCGTGTTCTTCTCTCGCGATGGCAGGCGATACCTTCTTGCGTATTGTCTTCGTGCGCAAGGGTGGCGTTCGTTCAGGCTCGACCGCATCAAAAGCGCGGTAGTTCTCGAGAAACGGTACAACCCCCGTGACGATGTCCCGTCAATAAAGGAAGAGTTCCGTCGCTCCGTTATCAAGGCGCATGTCCGCTTTGCCTCGGGGTCAGCCATTCCCGCCTGGCATGGCATGCGCACAGTAAAAACGCTTGAGGACAGCGCTAAGATAATGAGCATCGATTGGGTGGGGAGCATGTGGCTGCCCAAGCATATCGTTGCACAGATGGGTCATGCTGTTCCTCTCGACCCGCCCGAGCTCGTCGAGGCATGCAAGCATTTCGCGCATTCGCTGCAGCGCTCGATGTAAGCAGGAAGCAGCGCTGGCGGCCCGGCGTTATTTGATGGGCACCCCCGCGCCAAAGAGAAGCTCTCGTTCGTTTTCTGGAAGCGCGCTGCGCGCGTCGTCGCGCACGCCGTTTACCCCAATGAAGAACTGGCGCATCATCGCAACCATCATGTAACGACCTTTGGGCGTCAGCGTGATTTGTTCATCGTCGTCGGTGTCGATAGCGCCAGACGCCTTGAAAAACGAGTATTCCGCGGGCAATCCCGCCGCGATACTGCACCCAAAGTCGCGTTCCCACGCCTTCTTGTCTAGGCGCAGGCCAAAAAGCTGCATCATGAAACGGTAGCGCATGTGGTCACGCTTGCTGAATTCCGTCGCGCGGGCGACTGACATCTTGCCCGCTTTGATTCTCTCGGCATATTCGCTCACGCTGAAGGTATTCACATAGAGCTTCTCGTCCAGGAAGCTCATGCCACCGCTGCCCAGGGCGGGGTATTCCTCGTAGTCGATGATGTACTCGTCGATCATCGCATTGGCGGAGTCGTTGAAAGTCCACGCATCGCCAAAGGTAAACGCCGGATCGTCTCCCCCGGCAAGACCTTCACAGATAATCTCGTAGAAGCGTTGCTCGCGCGCATAGTCAACCTCACCAACGGATGCCGCGAGCGACTTTTCCACCGCAGGCGACGCCATGAGCGGGTAGAAGGTCGTCTGATTTGTATGCGATTCGAGAATGGCCGCGATGTCGTTGATGAGCATTTCCTCGGTTTGCGCGGGGAAGTTGAAGATCATGTCCACGTTGAGCGATTTGAAAACATGCGAATCTGCAACCTCGCGCACGCGGCGCAATATCTCTTCGGCGCTGCCGTACTTGTCATAGCGGTCCATCTGCTTGAGCAGGCCGTCGTCGAAGCTCTGAACGCCAACAGAAAGCCTCTGAACGACGCCATCGAGCTTCTCGATATGGCGTTCGGTCAGATGGTTCGGGTTCGTCTCGCTTGACACCTCCTCGATGGAGAAGGTGTCTCGTGCCTGCTTAATCGTCTTTACAAGCTCGTCGATGAGAATCGTCGGGGTGCCGCCTCCAACATACAGGGAATCGAAATCGTATCCCAGGCGCGCCACCATCTCCATCTCGGTGCGCAGGTTCGCAAAGTAAGCGCGGGCCTTGTCTTCCTCGAATGGAAAACGGTTGAACGAGCAGTACGGACACAGCCTTTCGCAAAACGGGATGTGCATATACAGCATGTAGCGTTTGCCAGGCTTGGGTGCCGGAAGCGTTGCGTTTGCCGCATCTATGGGCTTGAGGTTCAGATAGTGTCCGTTCATGGTACGAACAGCTTGCGAGAGTATTCGTTCTGTCAGCATCTTGTTCCCCGTCGTTTGATCTTATCTGAAAAAGACGAACCAGATAATCGTAAAAATGATGATAAACACTGCGATAAAGAGGCTAACATAGCAGCCCTTGTTACCTTCGGCAGCAGCATACGCCATGTTTTCTGCAAAGGATCGGCGGGTTTTAAAGTATGCAGACCCGACTTCGAGCTTGGGGCGCTTCTTCTCGTTCATTTCCGCCCACTGCCCGTTTGTCTCTATGACGCGCTCCACCTCCGCATCAGAAAGATCAATATCAGGACGTCCACCCTTGCAAATGCGCCTTATCACCCCATCGCAAAAACCCGCAAACGCTTTTTCGTACTCCTTGCTGTAGCAGACGAGGGCCACTTCGGCCCAATAGCTGTTCTCGAGCCTGTTATACACGGCAAGCGATAGAAACGCCCGGCATACCCATCCTTTTTCTTGCAGATCCGTGACTTTCTTGTATTCTTTGACCGGCAGAAACCCCATTGGATAATCTCCGTTGGCCAGCACGATCCTGGGAACTTCCTTTCCCCTCTGGTTCACATGCACCTCTTGTGTGAGACTCAGCTCCACGCCAATGACCATAGCATTGCCATCGACTGTGATAAGCGAGTCGGCGTTCGTGCTATCGAGCCTGCAGTAGCATGCGTAATATTTCTGCTCTTCTGCCAATATGCGCCCTTTTCGCGAGCCGCACCATTTTAGGCGCGGATCGTATCGCCTTTGTGTTCGTGTCCACGATTGTAACGCGCTTTTCGGGCAACGCGCATAGAAGCTCCACCTGCAATGGTTTCGTGATAATTCAGGCGTAGGGCGACCTTGCGATGGGTCGAAAGGCAAGGACGCTTCAGGGATGCCGGCTGAGTGCGGTAGGGGCGCTCTCCTGAGCGCCCGAGTCCACGGCTCATCGGCAGCAACGCGGTTAGGGGGCGGGCGAGGCTAAAAGCCCGCACCTACGACCTCGCCCCTACATTCGAAAAGGGCAGCTCGTCTATGCCGCGAGATATGCTTTTTCGAACTCACTCACGGGCATGGGCCTGGCAAAGTAGTACCCCTGGAACATCCGGCACCCCATGTTGACGAGCATGTTGAGCTGCTCTGCCGTCTCGA
>CACZSV010000083.1 GCA_902783925.1 uncultured Coriobacteriaceae bacterium | reverse complement strand
GAAACGCGAAAAGCTCGTCGACGTCCTCCTGTACTACCTTGTGAAGCCCGAATGCCACGCGGATGTCCGCCGCTTGCTTTGCGGGTAAGCATCCTGCTTGTTTTTCGGTCAACCTATGTGGAGAATGCGCCTGAGGCATACAGGTATCGCAAGGTGAATTCTTATATAATGTCTATAATACGCGGTTCGGCATAACATGCTTGGCCTGATTGGGGGTGATGGCCCTTGCATATCAGAAACAAGACCGCATCGGCGGTTTGGAAGTTCGCGTTAGTGCTGGTCGCCACCTACGGCCTACTCGATGGGTCGGGCATCCTTTCTGGTACCTACCACACGAGCTTCCCCTACATGTTCACCAACGTTTCCAACATTTTCGCGTGGGGGTATTTTCTCGTAGCTGCAATATACCTTGTTGCGAACAAGGGTGACAAATACGAAGTCTTTGCGCCGCAGGCCAAGTACACGGCCACAATCTCGCTTCTCATAACCGCACTGATAGCGCATTTCATGCTCTTCGATGCCATGTTCGAGGATGGCCAGCTCGTGTGGCATCTCGTCGCCATGCATTACGTCGTGCCGGCAATGGCCATCCTCGACTGGCTGTTGTTCGACGAGAAGGGCAAGATGGCCGTCTGGGGTCCTTTCGCGTGGTTGTCTCTGGCGGTCGTTTACCTTGTCGTTGTGGTGGTCGGTGCGGGTCCCCTCGGGCTGGATTTGGGAGGAGGCACAACAGCAGATATAAGCCGCTACCCCTATACCTTCCTCGATCCCACAATTTCGGGTGTCGAGGGGGTAGCACTCTTCATCGGGGCAATGCTGGTCGCTTTCATTGCGGTTGGATACCTGCTCTTTGCGATTGATAAGATTCTTGGTCATATCGCAGACAAAAAAACAGCCTAATCACTGTTACCGATCATATGTAACGCCCTTTTGCTTGTCTGGCCTGGTCTTCTATAGAAGTACCCTTCGAGTATATCGCGGGGGTTTATGGCGATGCCGTCCCGCAGCAGTACAAACTTCAGCGATCTTTTGAACAAGCCGAACTGCTTCGATTTCTGATGCTCCGTCCCACCGCCCTGGGCAATCCTGACATGAGTTGACAGGTCATCCTGGCTCATGTACGCCGGCGCATTCGAATGAGATTAACACAAGGAGTACAGCAAGGTATACTTATACACAGACCTGCAGAAAGGACACGCAATGGACGCTAGATTTGAAAACGACCCCGGTCGCGATGACGAGCTCATCTTGGTGGACATGTTCGACCGCCAGACAGGCGTCGCCACCAAAGTACACGCCCATCTTGATAATCAGCTACATCGTGCGTTCTCGGTCGTACTCATGCGCGATGGCGAAAACGGTCCTGAGCTGCTTCTCGCCAAGCGCTCGCGGTACAAGTATCACTCGCAGGGATTGTGGGCGAACTCGTGCTGCTCTCATCCGCGCAATGGCGAAGACACCCTCGACGCGGCATATCGTAGAACCTATGAGGAACTCGGCACGCATGCACTTGACCTGCAGGAAATCGGAGCCTTCGTGTACCGCTCCGTTTACGACGGGGGTATTTCCGAATTCGAATACGACCACGTCTTCCTCGGCCGCTGCGACGAGGAGCCACACCCCGACCCCATCGAAGTCAGCGACGCCCGCTGGATATCGCCCGATGCGCTCTCGCATGAGCTCATCGAAACGCCCGATGCATTTGCAACCTGGGCAATCACGGTGTTCCCGCTCGTGTTCAAGCATCTCGGCCTGTAGACACGTCATCTGAGCTAGCAGTCTGCACTGCGAGCGTACGCCATTCCGGAACCTATACCGCATTCAGGGCACTTCTCCGGGACGGACGCAGTCTCTCGGATTGGCTTGAATAGATAGTATCCCGAATAGTGAAGTGCATCGCTCAAGAAGGCGACTACCTGTGCATCCTTGATTTGGAGTACACGGTCATGCATTTTTAGGCATGCCCCGATTTTCCAACTTCGCGACCTTGCGCAGCTCTTCTAACACGATGGCATGACCGACAGGATTGGTGTACCAATTGTCACGTCCTGTATTCGGGCCGTATGCGGCAAAGAAGGTCACCTGCGTATCGTTGAAGCCTTCTATGTCTAGAGCGAGCATACGAGTCCGAGGCACGCGGAAGCTCGTCGTATGCACCACAATACAGGTGTCGTAAAATTGGCAGCGACAAGAAACGTCTCTACACATGCGGAGATGAGGGTGCTGTATGCTCGAAGTCGTATCGTTGGAAGCCGCACGCGCCTGCGTAATCGAACAATTCGGCGTGCTGAACTGTGGCGAAGAGCGTGTTTCTCTTGATAATACGGCGGGTCGCCGTATCGCGCACAATCTTGTTGCGAGCGAAGGCGTCCCACCTTTCGACCGCTCGACGGTCGATGGCTTCGCAGTTGTATCCGATGATACCTTCGGCTGCTCGGATGCGCTCCCCGCCCTGCTCGATCTCGCAGGCGAAGTGGAGATGGGAGCAGCACCGAGTTGCACATGCTCGCCGGGTAGCTGCGCGCGCATTCCAACGGGCGGCATGGTGCCGCAAGGCGCCGACGCTGTCGTCATGCTGGAATACTGCGAGGAATACGGCGACGGGACCATCGGTATCGCACGCCCCGCAGCCCCTGGCTCCAACATCGTTTTCGAAAACGATGACATCAAGTCCGGACAGGTTCTCATCGCAGCAGGTACCAGACTGCAAGCGCATCATATTGGCACGCTCGCAAGCCTCGGCGTGAGCAAATGTACGGTGCTTCGCCGCCCGCGTGTGGGCATCATCTCGACAGGAGACGAAATCGTACCCGTCGATGCGGCGCCCGTTGCCTCCCAGATGCGCGATGTGAATGCGTTCCGCTCGCGCATCGAAGAGCTCGGCGGCTACCGCCTCGATGCCCCCGGCCGCGTGAAACGACGCTACTGATGGAGCATGCAGATGCCGCAGAATGCCAAAAACACCAAGCGAGGCGATGCAATCGGATACACGTTCGCCATCATTCAGGCGATCCTGTATTCCACAATGGGTATCGTATGCAAGTTCATGCTCGGCACGGGAATGACAACGCAACAAGTCATGCTTTTGCGCTTTATTTTCACGGTCATCTTGCTCGGGGCATTTCTTCTTATATGGAGAAAGCAGCGCCTGTTCAGCCGTAACCCGCTCATCTGGCTCATGGGCATACTCTTCTTCTTTTCCGCGTATCTCTATTACGTGGGCGTCGACATGCTCACAGCGGGCATGGCAACCGTCATCTACTTCGTGTTTCCCGCAGTCGTCGCCATACTCGGCATCTTCGTCTTCCACGAGAAATTCTCCGCGCGGCTTGCCGTGGTCATCATCTTGGTGGTTGGCGGCATCTTCTGCATTTCGGAGATGTACCTCCCGGGCAAGGCGGTGCTCGACCCGGTGGGAATTGCGATTACAGTCATCGCATGCGTGTGCTACGCCCTCTACACCGTGGGAGTTCAGTGGATTGGCCAGCATACAAAGCCGCGCCCCGATGGTGAAAAGCCTGATGGGGCGCTCACGCTGACATTCAACGTCGCCATCATCTGTCTGGCTATCTCACTCGTCTTGTTCTTCGACCACGTGCCGACGCTTGCCGCGCTCGACACAGTGCAGCTCGGTTGCGGCGCCTACATGGCCGTCTTCAACACGATAGTCCCGCTGCTGCTTTACGCACTTGCCATCGAGCGAATCGGCGCGACGAGAACGTCGCTCATCGGCACATCGGAAACGCCGTTTTCGCTCTTTCTCGCATGGCTTTTGCTCGGCGAGGTTGCCTCTACAGGCCAGCTTGTCGGCGCGGCGCTCATCGTCATTGCCGTCATCCTCGTGGCAACGGGAAAGATGAAGCAGTAGCAAAATAAGCGTCGTGCCCGCATGACATCGCCGCGATTTCGCGAGCTGCAAGTCGCTAAGGGCGCGGTGATGCCATGCGGGCTCGCTATCTCATACCCGTTTTTCGAATCGTCTCACGATTCTCCAGCTGCGAAATGCCTTGGCAGACATGACAACAAGCAGTATGCCGCCCGTCAGGAGAACGCTGCCGCCTACAAGCAGCGGGGCTTCGTCTCCCATCTCGCCCAGCAAAAGGAGCAAAAACGCCCCCGCTGCAAGCATGACCAGCCCCAAAATGCCATACGCGATGAAGAGCTGAATCTGCACGCTGGCGCTTGTATGTGACTTCTCGATTATTTCCGAGGTTGCAGCCGAATAGCTTCCGCCGGTATTGTCTTGGGCGGGATTGGGTCCAATCTCATCGAGCGCTGCCCTGTACTTCTTGTATTGCAGGTAATAGGCGCCTGCCGCCACGGCAAAAGCGCATGCCATGATACCTAGCAGCATCAGAGCCGCCGGGCGTCCAATGGCAGCCGCCGCAATTCCCATGACAACGGCCGCAAGCGCCATGACCGCATACACGATCATGAGCCCTCGCTGTTGCGAGCAATTGTCCTTGATCTGCTCGAACAAAAACTCGTCTTCTGTCATTTCGGAAAACGAAACCATATGTGCCCCTAGCTGTTGTCGGCTTCGGAAAGCCAAATATGCTCAAATTCATAGTAGCAGCACATGAGCCAGGGTGTTCGGGCGGGCTAAAGCCCGCCCCTACGGTTTTTACAAGGCGGGGTTCCACATGTGGCGGTTCACGCGCAGGCGGGCTAAAGCCCGCCCCTACGGTTTTTACAAGGCGGGGTCCCGCATGTGGCGGTTGACGCGCAGGCGGGCTGGAGTCCGTCCCTATGCGAAACGCTCGTCGACGCTCACAACAGCGAGCGTATCGCCTTTCACCTCGAAGCGAACATCCCAATCCCCGTATTCGAGGCAGTACACGCGCCTGGGATTGTCATGATATGCTGGGCGCGGGTCGCGGGCAAGCACATGCGCGAGTTCGCCTGCCTTCTCCCCCAACGCTTCGCGCTGCTCATCGCTCATCACGACATCGAGCATTCCGGCATCGGGGTCTTCTGCAAACCCGCCTTGTGCATGCTCGACGGCATCCGCATACGCCAGGTACGGCTTCACATCGTATATGGGCGTGCCATCCATGAGGTCGGCCCCGCGCACCTTGAGCACGCTCCCCCGGTTCTTCGTCTTTTCGACGCCCGCGAGCTCGACTACGGAAAGACCGAGATTATTCGGCCTGAACGGCGAGCGCGTGGCAAAGACACCGCGCTTTTCGTTGCCTCCAAGACGCGGCGGGCGAACGAGCGCCCTAAAACCCTCGCGCTCGTTTTCTGGCTCGTTTTCCGAGAAGCCCCAAATAAGCCATAGATGACTGAAGGTCTCGATGCCGCGCAGGGCATCGGGGTCACGATATTTGGGCTCGAAGACAATCTCGCCTTCGAGCTCAGAGACGAGCCCGCTTTGCCGCGGAATGCCGAATTTCGTGGGAAACGCCGTGCGAATATGCGCAATTGGCTCGATGTCGATACGGCCGTCGTCAGCTGTTTGTCCTGCACTATTCACGACGCCTCACATCGTCTCGATGAGCGCGAAGAGCTCATCGAGAATCGAACCTGCGGGGACCTTGTGCAGCTTTTCGCCATGCGCGAACAGCATCCCCTCGCCGCGGCCGCAGGCAACGCCCACATCGGCATCGCGCGCTTCACCGGGACCGTTCACGACGCAGCCCATGACGGCGACCTTAAGCGGCTTGTTAAGCACATCGAGCCGACGCTGCACCTCGTCTGCGATAGGAATCAAATCGACCTGGCAGCGACTGCAGGTAGGGCAGCTGATGAGCTCAGGTTTCACGCGACGCACGTCGACAGCGGCAAGAATGCCAAATGCGACGGCGATCTCTGCGACCGGGTCTGCCGTGAGCGACACGCGCATGGTATCGCCGATGCCCTGTGCAAGCAGTATGCCAAGACCCGCAGCGGATTTGATGGTTCCTTGCTGGATGCCGCCTGCTTCCGTCACGCCAATATGCAGCGGAACCTGCGGCAGCTCGCGCGAAAGCTGCTGGTATGCGGCGACAGTGGTCATCACGTCATGCGCTTTGGCAGAAACGACGATGTCATCAAAGCCGCGCTCGGAGAAGTGCTCGACGAAACTCGCAGCGCTCAAGGCGAGCTTTTCGGCCAGCGACAGATCGTCGCGCGCGGCAAGCGCGTCTTCGAGCGAACCTGCGTTCACGCCGATGCGAATGGGAATACCCGCTTCGCCTGCTGCGTCGATGACCGCATCGACGCGTTCGGTCGAACCGATGTTGCCGGGATTGATGCGCAGCGCCGCCGCACCCGCTTTCGCGGCGCCGATGGCGATTTCGTGATCGAAATGCACGTCAGCGATGACTGGCAGCGTGCTCTGCTCGGCAACCTGCGAAAAGTAGGCGACCGACGCTCTGTTTGGAATGGCCACGCGCACAAGCTCGCAACCAGCTTGCGCGAGCGCTTCAATCTGCGCAAGATTACCCGCAGCATCCAGATGTGGGCCATCCGGCCCGTCAATCATCGCGATATTTGTCATCGATTGCACGACAACCGGCGCGCCGCCCCCAATATGCACACCGCCGACACTGACCGCGCGCGTCTTGCATCGTGCGATCTCCGATGAATTGCTCGCCATATCAACCCCCTATGATGAAATTCATGATGTCTTGCCGCAGCAGCACCACGAACAAAATGACAAGGAGAACGATCACCACGATGGT
Organism: uncultured Coriobacteriaceae bacterium; assembly: GCA_902783925.1. Classification (GTDB taxonomy): domain Bacteria; phylum Actinomycetota; class Coriobacteriia; order Coriobacteriales; family QAMH01; genus QAMH01. Next base: position 99 of record CACZSV010000083.1, on the reverse strand, counting down.
AACCGCATTGATGACCTTGACGGGAATTTCGCGCCCGATGACGCGCTCGATAAGCTCGACCACGATCTTACCGCCATCAAGTGGGGGCAACGGCACTAG
>CACZSV010000082.1 GCA_902783925.1 uncultured Coriobacteriaceae bacterium | reverse complement strand
CCTTGCCATGACATACGAAACTGGCTGGCTTGAAAAGGGCGAGGCCCGCGAGTGCGGGCCCCTTCTCGATCGAAATCTCGTTGCCAAGCTCGTTTTTGCTTGGTTCGGTTGTACTTGGTGTCGCCATGGGCACCGGTGCGACAGACGTGCGCGTTGTACTTGGGCATCGCGTCGAGCGTCGCTTGCTCGGCTGTCCGATGCCAGATTGGCCCGTTCTTAGGTACGGATCGTTTCTTTTTGGGCATGTTGTTCACCTCCTCAGTTCCGCATGCGACGCCAAATCCTACTTCAATGCAGATGGGATATGCAAGCTATAGCAAAACATGGACTATCGTCAGCGGTAGCTGGACTTACAGGAAGGTTCGGTCGCTGGTCGAGGGTAAATCGAGCTGCGCGTCATTCATCGACGATCAATTATTCACGGGTCGTGATTTGTGTCAGTTACCATAGAGCTCTTATACAACGCGGCACGCACGGATCTGAGCGAGGGTCGGGGTTCTCCCGCTTCACGCCCCTAAAACCACCGTTTATATGGGGGTAGGCAAGAAAAGTTCGCTAAGACTTCCTTTTGGCAACATCGCCGCCGTATATAGACTTCATTCAGGTACAATAATCGGCTATGTCTGCAATTATTGAAGGAGTATGTATCATCCGTGCGTGAAACCGTAGAAACAATTATCTCCGCTGCATTTGATGCGGCAATACAAGCTGGCGAACTCAATATAGAAGGAAAGGTCGACGTGGCGCTCGAACGTCCTCGCGATCTTTCACATGGCGATTGGGCCAGTTCCGCCTGCATGCGTCTTGCGAAGCAAGCGCACATGGCACCGCGCGATATCGCTCAGATTGTCGCCGGCTACATCGAATCCGCTCCCGAAATCGATTCCGTCGAGGTCGCGGGCCCTGGCTTTATCAACGTGCGTCTTTCCGATTCCGCGCTGCAAGGCGTTTTTGCCGCAGTGCGCGAGCAGGATGTTAACTTCGGTCGCGGTCGCGCCGGTGAAGGCATCAAAGTCGACCTCGAGTTCATCTCCGCCAATCCCACGGGCCCCATGCATCTGGGTCATGGCCGTTGGGCGGCGCTTGGCGATGCGATGGCCAACGTGCTTTCGTTTGCGGGATATGAGGTGACGCGCGAGTTCTATATCAACGATGCTGGAAACCAGATGGATATCTTCGCCGATTCGGTCGCGCAAAGATATCTGCAGGTAGCGCGTGTCATCGCAGGCGGCGCCGAGAATACGACAGCTGCCTATGACGCCATCATGGCACAAGCGGATGTGTATCGAAGCGAGCTTCCGGAAAACTGTTACGCGGGCGCCTATGTTATCGATATCGCGGGCAAGATCTATGATGCGGAAGGCGATGTGTGGGTCGAGGCGGACGCGCTAGAGCGTGCCGCCCACTTCAAGGAAGTTGCCTACAACACCGTGCTCGATCACGTGAAGGATGTGCTCAAGGGCTTTGGGCTCGAGTTCGACGTGTGGTATTCGGAGCGTAGTACCTACGAGCAAGATGAGGACGGCTCCTCGCGTTTGACGCGTGCGCTCGAGGCCCTCGACCAAAAGGGATATCTTTACGACAAGGATGGCGCTACCTGGTTCAGGACGAGCGACTTTGGCGATGACAAGGATCGCGTACTCGTCAAGGCCGATGGCTCCTATACCTACTTCGCCCCGGACATCGCGTATCATAAGAACAAGTTCGACCGCGGCTTCGACCGCTGCATCGACATTCTGGGTGCAGATCATCACGGGTATATCAAGCGCATCCAGTCGGTCGGACACGTGTTCGACCATCCCGGTCAGCCAGAAGTCGTCATCGGGCAGATGGTGAATCTGTTCAGAGCCGGCGAACCTGTGCGCATGTCCAAACGCACGGGCGAGATGGTGAGCTTCGAAGAGGTCCTCGACGAGGTCGGCCCGGACGCGACGCGTTTTCTGATGCTCGGTCGTTCTACCGACCAAACCATCGATTTCGACATCGAGCAGGCCAAGAAGCAGGATTCGACGAATCCGGTCTACTATGTCCAGTACGCCCATGCCCGCATCTGCTCGATACTGCGCAAAGCGGCCGGGGTCGAGGACGCCTCGGCATCCGAGGCAGATCCCGATGCGATCGCCGAAACGCATGTCGCCGTCGATTGCGATCTCTCGCCTTTGACGCACGAAACCGAGCTCGCGCTTGCCCGTCGTATCGACGAGTTCGCGGAGATCACCGCAAGCTGCGCGCGCGATTTGGCGCCGTTCAGGCTTACTCACTACGCAGCTGATCTGGCGAGCGACTTTCACCAGTTCTATACCCAATGCCATGTCCTCGGCGAGGACGAGGCGTTGCAAAACGCCCGATTGTTCGTATGCGACGCAACGCGCCGTGTCTTGAGGAATACCCTGTCGCTTCTTGGCGTGTCCGCGCCAACGAGCATGTAAAAGAGGAGCAGCTATGTCTATCGCGCCAGTACGTGAACATGTTTTGCCCGATTACATGAAGGCTGTCGACCTTCTGAAGGTCGCGCCGCGCACGATGGCAGTAGATGGTGGCAAGGTCACACTTGGAGGGGTCGACCTGCTCGACATAGCAAAGCGCTTTGGGACGGCGCTCTATGTCTACGACGAAGACCATATCCGCCATCAGCTCGCGTCATACCGCGACGAATTTAAGACTTGCTACCCGCAGAGCAATGTCGTGTACGCCGCTAAGGCGTTCTGCTGCGTTGCCATGGACAAGGTCGTCGCAGAAGAAGGCTGCTACATAGACGTCGCCAGCGGGGGAGAGCTCGCCATCGCGCAGGCGGCGGGATTTCCCATGGAGCACGTCATCGCGCAAGGCAATAATAAAAGCGAGCTCGAAATCGAACAATGTATCGATGCCGGCGTCGGCTGCTTTGTGGTCGACACGCACGAGGAGATGGAGCGCATCAGCGCCTACGCGCAATCCAAAGGCAAGACGCAGCGCATCATCATCCGCGTCTGCCCTGGCATCGAAGCCGATACCCATGCGTATATCCAGACGGCTAACGAGGATTCCAAGTTCGGGTTCAATATCCGTAATGGCGCGGCCGAGCAGGCGCTCTCGTTTGCTCTGACCCTTCCGGGCGTCGACATGGCGGGTTTTCACTGTCATATCGGCTCGCAGATTTTCGAGCTTACGAGCTACGTCGAGGCTGTCAACACCATGTTCGCGTTCATGAACGACATGCGGCAGGCCCACGACTTTGTCGCGCGCATATTCGACATGGGCGGCGGCCTGGGCATTCCGTATACCATCTACGACCGCCCGTCGACCATCGCGCAGTTCGCTTCGGTGGCAACGGGCGCGATTCATGCGAATTGCAGCGAGTACGACTACCCGTACCCCGAGATCCTCACCGAGCCGGGGCGTTCCATCGTCGCGAACGCGGGCATCACGCTGTATACGGTCGGGTCCGTGAAAACAGTGCCCGGCATCTGCACCTACGTCGCGGTGGACGGCGGTATGACCGATAACATCCGCACGGCGCTCTATGGTTCCAAGTACGAGGCGTTCGTCGTGAACAACGCAGATAAACCGCGCGATGTCATCTGCGATATTGTCGGCAAGCACTGCGAATCGGGCGATGTGGTCGTCAAGAATTCGCCGCTGCAGGCCTGCACTGCCGGAGACATCATCTGCGTGCTCGGCACGGGTGCCTACTGCAATGAGATGGCGAGCAACTACAACAAGCAGGTCCGCCCCGGGGTCGTCTTCGTCAAGGATGGCGAAGTGCGCGAGGTGGTTCGTCGCGAGACGTACGAGGACCTGCTCAGAAGAGATGTGTATTAGGAGGCTTAATGCGTCAGGTAAAGATCGGTCTTGTCGGGTGCGGCACCGTCGGCGGCGGGTTCCTCGACATCCTGCACAAGCATCACGACGATTTTATGCAACATGCGGGCGTGGACCTCGTCTTGCATAAGGCGACGACGCGCACGCTTAGCAAACTCGAGAAATGCGGCGTACCAAAAGAGTGCATAGTCGAGAGCTACCATGAGATCATCGACGATCCGAACATCGACATGGTCGTTGAGCTGGTAGGCGGCACCGGCGTTGCCACCGATGTCATACTCGATGCTTTGAACGCGGGCAAGCATGTCGTGACGGCGAACAAAGCCATCATGGCGACGCGTGGTCAGGAGCTCTTCCATGCTGCAGACGAGCATGGCGTCGAGATTGCCTTCGAGGCGTCCGTCGGCGGCGGCATTCCCATTATCCAGCCGCTCAAGCACGCTCTCATTAGCAACGAGATCTCCGCCGTGCTGGGCATTGTCAACGGCACGACGAATTACATGCTCACAGAGATGGAAAAGGGCCTCGACTACGAGGACGTGCTCAAGAAGGCGCAGGAGCTTGGCTATGCCGAAGCGGATCCGACAGCCGATGTCGAAGGGTACGATGCTGCAGCCAAGATCGCGATTCTCGCCTCCATCGCCTTCAATTCGCGAGTTCTGCAATCGGATGTCTATACCGAAGGCATCACCTCGATAAAACCAGACGATTTTGCGCACGCCGCCGAGATGGGCTACACCATAAAGCTGCTTGCCATCGCGCATAAGGTCGATGGGCAGATCGATGTGCGCGTGCATCCCACCATGATTCCCGCCCAGCATCAGCTTGCCAATGTCAACGGCGTCTACAATGCCATCTACGTGGTAGGAGATGCCGTAGGGGATTGTATGTTCTTTGGCGAGGGCGCGGGCGCGGGCGCTGCCGCCTCTGCGGTGATGGGCGATGTGATCGAAGTCGCGCGCCATATCACCTCGAATTCGGGTATCACCGTCGGCTGCACATGCACCGACAACCTCGAGATTCGCGAGATCGGTAAGCTCGAGACCAAGTTCTACCTGCGCATCGTCGCAGATGACAAGCCTGGCGTGCTTGCGAGCGTGAGCAAGGTGTTTGCCGCGTATGGCGTCTCTATCCGGAGCATGATCCAGCCGAGCGTCGCAGATGGCGAGACGGCCGAGCTCATCTTCGTGACCCATACGGCAAAAGATTCCGATTTCGAGACCGCGCTGGCTGAAATCGAAAAGCTCGATTGCGTGCAGGAGATCGGCACGATGATCCGTGTTGAAGAGGAGTAGAAGAGTGCCACTTTCAGAGAAAGACGTGCGCGATATTGCCGAATACGCGCGCATAGGTTTAAACGAGGCGGAGGTCACGACTATGTGCACCGACCTCAACAGCATCATCGAGACGCTGCAGGCAATCAAGCAATACGACCTCGAGGACGTTGAGCCGACCTTTCATCCAATCGGTGATCTGTCCAATGTGATGCGTGAAGACGTCATCGGCAGGCCGTTCCCACGCGAGGTCGCCCTCTCCAACGGCGATTCCGTGCAGGATGGGTGCTTCGAGATCCCCTCCATTCTGGGCGAAGGAGGCGATCGCTGATGCAGGATTTCACCGAACTTTCCGTCGAGGATATCAGAAGCGGACTTGCAGGTGGCGCTTTCAGCGCCCGCGAGATTACGCAGGCGGCATTCGAGCGCATCGAGAAGACAGATGAGGATGTGCATGCCTTTCTCGAGCTTACGCAGAACCTCGCTTTCGATCAGGCCGATCGTATCGACGCTGCGGTCGCGGCAAAGGAGAAGCTCGGGCCGCTGGCTGGAGTGCCCATCGCCTTCAAGGACAACATGAACCAGACGGGAACGCACACGACCTGCGCATCGCGCATGCTCGAAAGCTATGTGAGCCCGTTTACAGCAACCTGCGTTGCCAAGGCGGTTCAGGCGGGAGGCATCCCGCTGGGCAAGACGAACATGGACGAATTCGCTTTTGGCTCTTCGACGGAGACCTCGTTCTTTGGCAAGACAGCGAACCCCTGGGATCTCGAGCGCGTACCGGGCGGGTCTTCCGGAGGTTCTGCCGCCGCCGTTGCGAGTGGCATGGCCACCGTGAGCTTGGGAAGCGACACAGGTGGCTCCATACGCCAGCCGGGAAGCTTTTGCGGTGTGGTCGCGCTCAAGCCGACGTACGGCGTGGTGAGCCGCTATGGCGTTGTCGCCTTTGGTAGCTCGCTTGACCAGGTCGGGCCATTCGCCCGTTCGGTAAAAGACGCCGCCTATACGCTCAACGCGATCAGCGGAAGAGATCCGCTCGACTGCACGAGCCAGGAATGCACAGTCGATTTCACGGCGAATCTCGATATGGGTATTGCCGGCATGAAGATTGGTATCGTGCCTGCTTTGCTTGAACTTGAGGGTTTGACGCCCGAGGTCAGATTAGCTTTTGACGATGCAGTCAAAAAGCTCGAAGACCTTGGAGCTGAGATTGTGGAAGTCGAATTGCCGCACGCTGCGGCGGCAATTAGCGCATATTACGTGCTCGGCCCCTGCGAGGCGTTCTCGAATCTCTCGCGTTTCGATTCGGTCCGCTACGGCCATCATGCCCATGGGAAGAACCTCGAGGAGCGCTACGAGGCGAGCCGTGCCGAGGGCTTTGGTGCAGAGGCCAAGCGCCGTATCTTGCTCGGCGCCTGGCTGCTGGCAAGCGGCATCTACGACGAGTATTACATTCCCGCGCAAAAGGTACGTACGCTTATCACGGGCGATTACACGAAGGCGTTCGAGACGGTAGATACGATCGTACTCCCCACAAGCCCCCGTACCGCATTCAAGTTCGGCGAGGTCAGCGACCCTGCGTCCATGTACCTCTCCGATATCTACACCATTAGCATCAACATCGCTGGCAACGGCGGTATGAATTTGCCCATTGCTTTTGGTAGGGACTCGGGGCTACCCATCGGTCTGCAGATCGTCGGGCCTCAGTTCCGCGACGAACTCATCCTGCGTGTGGGCGCAGCTCTTGAACGCGAGGTCAATAT
>CACZSV010000081.1 GCA_902783925.1 uncultured Coriobacteriaceae bacterium | reverse complement strand
AAAGGTGCACCGAACCTCTCTATCGGAGTCGTGCACCTTTTGCTTACTCGACCAAAGGTGAATTAGCTTGCTGCCTAGATGTATTACTGACAGATCGGGGTTCGGGGCATGGAGCGCGTGTCCTGGCGCAGTTCCGCACGGGCAGGAAGCGCCAATAGCGCCCCCACGCGAGCCCAGGACCGTCTGAGCACAGGACGCGCGCCCTATGCCCTGCTACCACGCATAGCGACAGCGGCTTATCGCGACAACGCGCTGAGCAGTGAGTGGAGCATCCATCCCTGCCGCACAATTTGACCTGATTGAAAAGCCTGACTAACCTAAGTGTTGGGGAAGAATTCCATGACAGTTAGAGCGAAATAATATCCTCACACCACACATCAACACAGGGTTTACAACGCTGCGATTATCGCCTCAACGCTTTCCTTTGCATCACCTAAGAGCATATCGGTGTTCTCGTTGTAGAACAGCGGGTTGTCAACGCCGGAATACCCGGTTGAGCCCATCTTGCGCTTGGAAACTATAACCTTGCCCGCTTCCCATACGTGCAACACAGGCATGCCGGCGATAGGGCTTGACGGTTCCGTCGCAGCCGAGGGGTTGACCGTATCGTTTGCTCCAATAACCAAGACCACGTCGACATCGCCAAAGTCGTCGTTTATCTCATCCATTTCATATACGGCATCGTAGGGAACCTTGGCTTCAGCCAAAAGGACATTCATATGTCCGGGCATGCGTCCTGCAACAGGATGAATGCCAAACTTGACGTCGACACCAGCATCGATGAGCTTGCGGGTAAGATCGGCGACGGGAAACTGCGCCTGCGCAACTGCCATGCCATAACCCGGCGTAATGACGACGGACTTCGCGTTCTTAAGCAAGCTCGCCACATTCTCTGGGCTCGTCTCGGTATGTTCCAGCTGGATCGCTTCGCCACCTTGCGTACTGGGCTGCGAATCTGTTCCGTAGCCTCCAAGGATGACAGACACGAAGGACCTGTTCATGCCTTGGCACATAATCCAGGAAAGATATGCACCTGAAGAACCGACGAGCGCACCGGTGATGATGAGCAGGTCGTTTCCAAGCGTGAGGCCAACCATCGCAGCCGCCCAGCCAGAATACGAGTTGAGCATCGAAATGACGACGGGCATATCACCGCCACCAATCGCCATCACGAGATGCAAGCCAAGCACAAGCGAGACAATCGTGAGAATGACCAGGGGAACGATGCCGGCCGCCACCCCCTCGCTTGTTGTGAACCATACGATGAGAGCAAGGCTCGCTATAACCATGGCGAGATTGAGCATATTTCGATATGGAAGCGTGAGCGGTTTGCCGGATATCTTTGCCGCGAGCTTAAGATACGCGATCACGGATCCTGTCAGAGTAACCGCGCCGATGAAAACGGCAAGGCCTGTCTCGGCCATATGGAACGTATTCTCTGCACCTGCAGTTGCCTGGCCTGGCGCCGTCAGAAACGACCCAAACGCAACGAGCACGGCAGCTGCGCCCACAAAGGAATGCAGCATGGCGACGAGCTGGGGCATCTCCGTCATCTGGACACTGCGTGCCTTGCGTACGCCTAGTACCGCCCCGATTGCAAGGGCTGCCACCATGAGCAAAACGGCGAGCACCGCTCCCGAATTATCTGAGGCAACGGTCACAAGTATCACTGCTACGAGCGCCAGGGCCATACCGGCAATTCCGAAGTTATTGCCGCGCTGGGCAGTTTTTTGCCTGGAGAGCCCGGCTAGTGCGAGGATGAAAAGCAATGCTGCGACAAGATAGGCGAGCGATTCAAAATGAGCGAGTATCTCGAGCAGCTCTGCCGGCGCCTGCACGGCAGCATCGAGAAAGCTATTCCCGGTCATTTATCACCAGAGCTCCTCTCGAACATCGAAAGCATCCGCCTAGTTACGACGAAACCGCCAAAGATGTTGATGGAGGCAATCGCCATGGCGACAAACGAAAGCACGGCGACGAGGGGGTTCGAAGAACCAATTAGAAGAATGGCTCCGATGACGATAATCCCCGAAATCGCATTGGTAACCGACATGAGCGGCGTGTGAAGCGTATGCGTGACATTGCCGATGACATAGAATCCAACGACAATCGCCAACTCTAGCACAACAAAATGGCCGGTCATGGAAGCAGGCGCCGCCATTACGACGAGCGCTCCGACCAGGACGGCCGCCACCTTCCACCACCATTTGCGAAACGCGGTTGGCTCTGTGGCCTGGACCGTTTCCTCGACAGATTGCTCGGGTTCCTTTTTCTCAGCCTTTGGAGCTGCGCTCACCTGCACAGGAGGCGGAGGCCACATGCCCTCCCCTTCAAGCGTAACCGTGATACCACGCACGATCACATCATCCTCGTCGAGAACGAGCTCGCCATCTTTGGAAGGAGTCGTAAGCTTGAGGAAGTTCACGATGTTCTGGCCGTAAAGCTGGCTTGCCTGCCCGGCAAGTCGGCCGGGTAAATCTGTGTAGCCGATAATCGTAACGCCGTTTTCTGTTACGACGACTTCGTCAGGCTTGGACAACGCGCAGTTACCCCCAAGAGCAGAAGCGCCCATATCGACAATAACGCTTCCCGGTTTCATGCCAGCGACCGCAGCTTCGGTGAGCAGCAGCGGAGCTGGCCTACCGGGGACTTGCGCGGTGGTGATGACGATATCATTCTTTGCCGCTTGCTCCTCATAGACCTTGAGTACGCGTGCCTGCTCGTCCTCATCAAGCGCCTTAGCGTACCCATCGGAGCTTTCCTGCTTGACGGGGATCTCAACAAAGCTTGCTCCAAGCGATTCGACCTGGTCGGCGACTTCAGGGCGGACGTCGGTTGCCGACACGACAGCGCCCATCGGACCCGCGGTGCCAATAGCAGCAAGGCCGGCGACCCCGACACCGATGACGTACACATGAGCCGGCGGCATCTTTCCAGCTGCAGTTACCTGACCGGTGAAGAGTCTTCCAAAGACGTTGGCCGCTTCGATAACGGCACGATACCCACCCACATTGGCCATCGAAGAGCGAACGTCGAGCGATTGCGCGCGCGAAATGCGCGGGACCATATCCATGGCAAGAGCGGTGATTCCCATACGCTCGAACTTCTCAATATCTTCCGGATGCGCCATGGGATTCATGCGCGAGATGAGCGTTGCACCGCGCCTGATGCAGGCAAGCTCTTGGTCTGGGGGCGTATCGAGACAGACCACGATATCGGATTCCCACGCTTCATCATGCGAGACGATACTTGCACCCGCATCGAGGTACGCATCGTCGTAATAGCTCGCTTT
>CACZSV010000080.1 GCA_902783925.1 uncultured Coriobacteriaceae bacterium | reverse complement strand
TTTGCTCGAACCGCCGGTCATCACGATGATGCGGAAGTTGTCCCGGTTGAAGCTCGCGTGCAGGTACTCCTTGATTATGGTGCTGCATACGCCCGTGTTCGCCTCGGAGGCGCCGCCGTCCATGTAGATCATGATCGTGCGCGTAACGCTGCTGTTGCCTGCCCATGCCGAGGTCGAACAGATGCCACAAAAGAGCATTGTGACCATTACAAGCGACATGCCAAAGGCAATCAAAAGATGCTTTGCTCTCGTCGCGATCCTCGAATTCATGAAAGCCCCCTTTGCGACGTGTGTTACTGCACTACATTGTACGTTCAAAACGAGAACAAAAACAGTGCTACCAACCGACCGTTTGCAGATGCGAAATCGGGCATGCGGGAAGAGTCGCTTCATGGGACGCGAAGCGGAACGAAGCCACGCCCCTCTCCCATTCGACAGACAAGACCCTACGAGGCGGGGTCGATAAGAGCCCCCGGCGAATAACTCGGTGCAAAGAGTAGTGCGCCCGGCACCGCAAGGGTGCCGGGCGCACGAGGCCGTGCTTTGACGTGCGGCGCTACTTGAGGACCATCACGCCGTACCAGCCGATGCCCTCGGCCTGCCAGCCCAGGCTCACGAGCCAGTCGTTCTCCTCGGCGCTCGCCGTGTAGTGGTGGTCGGTGCCCGAGTACAGGCGGTAGACCGGCGTCTCGCTTGCGGCGGGGGCCGTCCAGCCGACGCCCTCGTAGCTCCAGCCAGTATGAAAAATGCATACATATGTATATATTACGCTATGCTGATATGAATGATTTCAAGCAATTTGAAATCGGAAAAATAGGAATGGGCACAGGATATAGGGCGGTATGTGCGGCATGAGAAACGTCCGGCACGCGAAGTGTGCGCCGGACGATTTATGAGTCCGTTCCTGCCAACTCATTTCCGCGGGCGGGTAAAAACCGTCTCTACAGCATTCCCGCGACGCCCGCTCTCATAAAACGCTGCGTTTATGCTACTCGTTGTCTTGCGCGACGTGGGCAAGCGCACTCACGACGTCGAGCGCGATACTTAACACGGGCTCACCTTTGGCAACACGAATACTGTATTTTTTCGATTTTGCAAAATAAAGCGCCCCTGCTGCCTCAAGCACGCCCTTTGCGTCGGCGCTCTTCATCGCCGCTTCCTTCAGGCGCTTTTCCACCGGTGCAATCACGAGCTTGCCGCCCGTCTGCGTTACCGATGCCACCCCGCACTCTGCAGCAAGCGCCTTGATGCGCGCGCGCTCGCACATATTCTGAGCCGATGCGGGCAGGCCTCCAAAACGCGATTGCATCTGCGTTTCGACGCGTTCGACATCTTGCGCCGTCTCTGCGGCAGCGATTCTTCGGTAAAACAGCACCCGCTCGTCTGCCGCCGGGATATATTCCTCCGGAATAAAGAAGTCCATGGGGACGTCCACTTGGATTTCATCATGGGCGATCTTCTGCTCGCCGCGTGCATCTGAAACCGCGTCTGCCAACATAGACGCAAAAAGATCGAACCCGACCGCGCTCATATTGCCGCTCTGCTCGGCGCCGAGCAAAGAACCGGCACCACGGATCTCGAGGTCTTTCATGGCAACCTTCATGCCACTCCCAAGATCAGTGAACTCCCCTATTGCCTCCAGACGGGCGGTCGCCTCCTCGGTCAGCGGCTTTTCTGCAGGGAACAAGAAGAATGCATACGCCTGCATCGAGGAGCGGCCGACGCGCCCTTTGAGCTGATAGAGCTGAGCCAGGCCAAGGCGCTGCGAATCTTCGATGATGAGCGTGTTGGTATGCGGATTATCGAGCCCGCTTTCGACAATGGTCGTGGCAATGAGCACGTCGATTTCGCCAGCGGAGAACTGTTCCATTATCGCTTCGATCTGCTTGGCGCCCATCTTTCCATGCGCAACGCCGACACGGGCTTCTGGGGCAGCGGCCTCCACGCGTTCGAGCGCGTCATCGATGGTGCGCACGCGATTCGAAACGTAGTACACTTGCCCGCCACGCTCCATCTCTCGACGAATCGCCCCGCTCACGATGTCTTCATCCCACTCCCCCACATGCACTTGCACAGGGCGTCTGTTGGGAGGCGGCGTCACGATGAGCGACATATCGCGCACCCCCGAAAGCGACATCTGCAGCGTACGCGGAATCGGCGTTGCCGAAAGCGTGAGCACGTCGACCGATTCACGCAGATTCTTGAGCTGTTCTTTATGCCCAACGCCAAAGCGCTGCTCTTCATCGATAATGACAAGCCCGAGATTTTTGGGATTGACATCGCGGCTGAGAAGCCTGTGCGTTCCAACGAGGACATCGACCGTTCCTGAGGCAAAGCCCTCGAGTGCCTCCTTTTGCTGGGCGCCTGTCCTAAACCGGCTGAGCACCTCGACACGAATATCAAATGGCGAAAAGCGGTCATTGAATGTCGTGAAGTGCTGCTGCGCGAGAATCGTCGTTGGGCACAGGATCATGACCTGGCGGCTATCGCTCACCGCCTTAAATGCGGCACGCAACGCCACCTCCGTCTTGCCAAAGCCCACATCGCCGCAAATCAGGCGGTCCATGGGGCGGTCAGATTCCATGTCGGCTTTCACGTCGGCAATAGCCTTGAGCTGATCGGGGGTTTCCTCGTATGGGAAGATCTGCTCCATCTCTTCTTGCCAGACTGTATCGCTCGAATAGGTGAACCCCTTCACAGACGAACGGCGTGCATAGAGATCGACAAGGTCGAACGCGAGCTTTTTTGCGGACTTGCGCGCCTTGCCCATGGCACGAGTCCAATCGGCGGTATGCAGGCGCGTGAGCCTGGGCGAGGAGCCATCGGGCCCAACGTAGCGCGTCACGCGGTCAATCTGCTCAACCGGCACGTACAGCTTATCGCCCTCGGCATAGGCAAGCAGCAGGTAGTCTCGTTCGACCCCTGCAGTCTCCTGCTTGACCATTCCCTTGAACAAAGCGATACCATGCGTCGAATGAACTACGTAGTCGCCAGGCTGGTAGGGAAAGGTCACCTCGGTAATGTCGATTTTCTTGGCGCTCTGCTTGCCCGAACCGCGACGCGAGAGATCGCCAATGGAGATAATCGCAAGCTTCGCATCTGGAATGATAAAGCCGCTTGGAACATCGATATCGGTAATGTTCAAATACCTGTTGTCGAGAGCCTTGCCCCCTTTATCGAGCGTCTCGACAAAGGGAATCGAATAGTCCCCGAATGCAAGTTCGAAATCTTCGCGTGCGCGACGATCAGGCACGGAAAAGAGCGTGTAGTTGCCGCTGTTCACCTGAGCGTGAATGAGCGAATACAGCTTTTCCTCGCGCCCCGCGACGCTAGGGCGCTCGATCGAGATGTCGGCATCCACATGGCCACCGGCACGCATAATCGATTGGAGAGTCAGGCGCTGCCGAGACCCAAAGTCCATTTTGGCGGGGGCGGCGAAAAGCCCATCGAGCTCGCCTTGGCTTACGCCCGCTTCACGGGCCATCGCGCTGATTTCGTCATACCTATGAGCCGCATCATCAAATAGCGAACGTGGCTCGGCGATAACCACGAGTGCATTGCGTGCAGCATGGACAATTGGCTGGTCCATGCTCTTATAGAGATGCGGGGCAAAGCGATCCATATCGCCAAAGGGAACGCCTTCTTCGAGCATGGCGACCTTGTCGACGACATCGCGCTTTGTTGCAAGCTCGGCTTTAAGCGATTGCCTGAGACGGACGATTCCGCTTGCGCTCACTGCAAACTCGCGTGCGGGCCAAATCTCCGCTTCGTCCAATTCGCCAATAGTCTGCCCGGTAGTCGCAACAACACGCCGCAGTCCATCGACGTCATCGCCGAAGAATTCGATGCGAACCGGCGCTGTCATGCCAGAACCGAACACATCGATCGTGTCGCCATGCTGTGCGAACGTCCCAGGGCCATCGAGCTCCTCGAGACGCTCGTACCCGCGGGAAACAAGCGCGCCTGCCACGTCCTCGTACGGGAGAATCTCGCCGACGCCAGCATCCACTACGCCGTTTTCTCGTGTAACCACGAGCGGAGCAAACACATTTCCAGAAGCGGGAGCGAGCTTGCGTAGCAAAGAACGCGCGGAGGCCACGATGACAACCGGCCGCCCGAGAGCGAGCAGGCCAATTGCACATGTGCGAGCGCCGACAACCGTATGATCTGCACGCACGTCTTGCCAGGGCATATCGGTCCGCTCGGGATATACGCAGACGTTTTTGCGTCCAATAAATGCGGCAACGGTGTTCGCGAAACGCTCAGCTGCGTCATTGCCGCTCACCACAACAAAGATTGGCCGCGGATCGCGTGCATACAACGATGCGACCACAAAGGGGCGAACGGAGGCCACTATGCCGAGCGCGGCGTCTTCGCCTTCTTCGAGCTTGCGGAGAACGGGTCGTATTGTTTCTGCAGAAAACAGCAGGTGTTGTAAACGATCAATAAGCATGGGGCTAGGATACCCGAAGGATGCAAAAAGTCCACGAGGACATCGTTGAATTTAGGCAGCTGTTGTGCCCCCCTGGCCAATTTGTCATGCTAGGACGCATTATGCGAGCGGCAACGCAGGCAATGAAGCGGTCGGCGCGGCGCTCGTCACTCCAAGCGGATTTCCCGTTGCCGAGCTTGCTCCCCACTGGGTAAACGACGGCGCTCATGCCGATGGAATCCATAATCACATCTCCGCTCGCAAATCAGCTGCCAACAACCGTCTTATGCTCAACTAGGTCAGGTTTTTAGCAAAGAATTGCATAAAAATAGCTCTTTTAGGCGAATTTTCCTGCCTTTAGGTAACCCTGAATCTACGACGAATAGTAAATTACCAGCTCAGACCGGCCAAACCACTGTTTTTCTCCTGAGAAATGGCCTGCCTTCTTCTCTCAACTCGCCTAATACAGCGATTTTTATGCAGAAACGCTTCGAAAACATGACCGAAACATGTGAGTAGCCAGCGGGCATCACATAAACGCTTCTCGTTTCTGTCAGGAGCCGACGGTCCTGCCCACCGCACCCCTCGTCCCCATGCCCAGCGTGATATTTCGTTCCTCATCAACCTCAGCAGCAAGGCAACAAAGGCGATAACGCATCTTAGAAATAAATCAGCAGTAAATGAGTCGCTAGGGGTCTTTTAATGAGTTGCCCGCCCTAGCAACTCATTTACTACTCAATACAAGTCGAAACGCTGCTCTCTCACTTATGATACGGCTCGCCGCGCATGATCTTAAACGCGCGGTATATCTGCTCGAGAAGAACCACGCGAGCAAGATTGTGCGGCAGCGTTATCTCGCCAAAAGACAGCGTCTCGTCTGCGCGTTCGCGCACGGCATCTGTCACGCCGTCAGATCCGCCAATGCAAAAGGCGATGTCGCTTCTGCCTCGGTTCATGAGCTCTTCCAGATGTTCGGATATTCCCACGCTCGTGCGATGCTTTCCCTCAATAGCGAGCAAGATAAGGTGCGAAGACCCTGCAGCTCGCAGGATATCGGCCTCTTCGGACTTTAGGCCCTTGTCTGGAACCTCGAGCACACGGACTTTCGCATATCCGCCCAGCCGTTTGAGATACTCGGCAACCGCATCCTTCCAGAAGCGTTCTTTCAGCTTGCCAACGGCTATGACGGTAATACCCATTAATGCCTCCCTTTTAATTTGAATACTATATAATAGCTACTTCGTAAACGTACGTTACCGTCTATCGAGGAACAGGTATGCCAAACTATCATTTCACGCTTACTTCGTACGACCCCGTCTACGTGATTGCTCCGGAAGTTCGAATCCCGGAAGAAGTCATCGAGCAGCAAGCGATTCGCTGGCTCGAGCTCAATGCATGCGGGCCCGGCGAAAAGCCCAAGATGAACGATCAGTGGATTAAGAAGCATGTCAAAGAAGATGCTATCAATTCCGTGAACGATCTCATGATCTTCATTCGCTATAACGTCTATAAAGATAACCGCGAGATCCAGCAGCTTGCAGATCAAGACGTCGTTTGCGCCGAACTTGCAACGCGTCTTGTCGAAGAACTCCCAACGGAACTTGTCGAAGAATCACTCTTTGCTTCGAATATGCGCCTTGACGAGATGCTGCGCATGAATGGCCTGACCAAGCAGAACTACTGCGAGCAGCGCGGAATTACCGAAGACCAGCTCGACGAGGAGGTCAAGACGCGCGCCATTCAGAGCCTGCGTGAAGACTCCGCGCTGGCTGCCTATGCCGAGCGCGCAAACTACACTCTAGAAGCAGAGGACTTCTACGCAATCATCCCCGGCGATAATGTGCAGGACAAGGCCTACAAGCGCCGTCAGATGGAATTGCAGGGCCGCATGCCCGAAATGGAAGAGTACGCACGCAAGACCAAGGCCCTCAAAGAGGTCATGGAAAACGCCATGATCAAGCGCAACGAAAACGATGAGGAATGGCTGCGCTATGGCGACACGAGCATCGATGTGCTCAAGGCAAATCAACAGTTTCCCGATAGCTTCGTGGGAATGTAGGAAGCTTTTACAAGCTCAGCAAGAGGCCCCGATTATTCGGGGCTTTTTTGTTCAGCAAGACTAAAGGACGTGCGGCTGTCTTGAGACAGCGCTATCGCACATCAGTGTCCAAAGTTTAGGCTTTAGCAACAAAACCTAAGGTCGCAATTATGCAATAGTTCAACTTTGGACACCAATATACACAGGCATCTGTGGACGCGGCACACCTTGCATACGGCGTGCCCACGATTTCGCAAGCTGTGAGGAGCACGATCGCGGCGAGAGTGAGGACTAGCGAACACGGACGCATTCACCCCGTAGCTGCCGCGACAAGTGCGACGGGCGGATAGCGAGCGCACGAACGGGTATGCCGTATGCAAGGTGCGCCATCAGGCGCCCGAAGTCGAAGAATCTCGTATTGGGCCGCAACGCATTGTGAGATCCTTCGACTCGTTTCGCTCGCTCAGGATTGATGACATGAGCGGCTTTGTGAGCATATGAGCGGATATGGCGTATGCAAGATACGCCGCCGCAGCTTATTCGACGACTTCGACCTCAGCCGTTTCGATGAGCCAACGGGCGGCCTTCGACTGACGGCACATCTTACGCAAGTCCGCGACACGATGAGCGTCCTGTAGCGCCTTGAGAGATGCTTCTGCGTCGTCATCGTTTGCAAGCTGCTTGTCGATATCTTCTTGGGTGACTTCCCACCCTTTGTTTTTAAAAAGCGCTTCGAGCGCCATATCGCGCTCGGCGCGCGCAATTGCCTCGTCAGTGACTTCCTGTTGAATCTTCTCAGTCTCGATATTGTTATTGATGAGCCAATTCTGCAGGTCGGTGCCCTCTTTTTGCAGTTTCTGCATAAGCTCGCGACCTACGTCATCACGCAAGAAGTCAATGTAGTACTCGGGAACCTCGCCAACAAGACGTTTCACGAGCGCATCGACGACTCGTTGCTCCATGAGCGCGGGTAGTTCGCGGTCCTTCTGAGCGCCAATGGTGTATTTCAG
>CACZSV010000079.1 GCA_902783925.1 uncultured Coriobacteriaceae bacterium | reverse complement strand
TGTTTTTGCTCGTTGACCACATATTATAGCCATTACGCTGCAGAAAATCGAACAGTCTCGAACAGGGTCTTCCGCACATGGCGCATGTATCAAATCGGTACTCTCATCAACCTTTAGTGCCGTCGCAATGTTTCGCAAGGATCGCAGAGTTTCGCACGGGTCGCGAGCGTACGATCAGAACGGATGTGGCAGCAGACAAAAAGAAACGACCCCGGATAACCGGGGCCGTTTCGTGGTAATCGCAGAAACGATTAGAGGTTCAATTACCTGAACCGATTGGCTTTATGACTGATTGGCAACCTTGCATTCAACGGTTCCATTAGAATTAAACGTGAAGGTGCATGTCTTATTGCCAGCCTTAAAGTCGTCGCTGTCTGTAGCTTTAGTAATGGTGAACGGTAATTCAGTCGCCTGGGAGCCAAGATCATCATCGCTAGACTCAAGCTTCACATTCGGGACAGTAACCTCGTTTCCGTTAACTGTGATGCTGGAGTTGCCACCATTCGTCCCCGTAAGCTCTGCGGCCGAAGCCTCTGCATAGGCACTACGCAGGTTAGCGACAGACGTAGCGTCGCGTGCGTTCTCGAGTTGCGCCATGAATACCGGGATCGCGATGGCAATAAGAATCGCGATGATGGCGACAACGATGAGCATCTCCATGAGAGTGAAGCCCTTTTTGCCGCGCTTCTGCAATTGCTCTTTACGAGCTTGAATCATTTCTTTCATAGTAACCTTCTCTCTCGTATGCTTACGCAGTGGATAGGAAAATCGGTCTCTGGATTTTACCATCATTTGCGCAGCTTGGACACACTATTGCTCAGTTTCTCCACAGAGCAACATGTTTTACACTCGGTGATACGCCTCGCGTTTGCAAACCATCTCGTCGAATGTGCGGGAAAATAGCAAGCGGGCCTATCTCTACGCGCAGCTGACGAACACGGCGCGGATTCGATTACGCAATTGAAAGAAAGCTGAGCGCATCAGCAGGCATATAGACATTCCTCGTCGATTTGCGGATGAGCTGCTCGTCGCCAGTAACGATGAAATCGACTTGGGCACGCTCGGCTGTGGTAAGGACCAGATTATCTTCGATGTCTCCTAGAATCGGTTTGTACTTGCACGCAAGCCAGAGATCCGAATCGTCAACACCAACCGCCATAGCGATTTCTCGCATATTGCCCACACATTCTTCCCGCTCATTACCTCAACAGTAGCGTAATCGTGAACAACGTGTCGTTCTTGATGTACTGATACGACCCACCCGCATACATCTGGAATATCGCGCCGCCGTCGAAGAGTGCATTCGCCATCTGCGCATACGTATTCGCATCCGCACAGCGCAGACGCACAACGCCGCTGGTAGACGCATCGCGCACGAGCGAGCCCACACGAACCAGGTCGACGCTCTCGAAATACGCACCCTCGCGCACGTAATAATTATCCGCCATGCTCGTGCAGTCCGGCGGTGCAAAGCTGCTATCCATAGCATGCGTCTTGGACAGGTCTGCCGTCGTCACGCAGAAGTAGTCGTAATTGATGAAATCGGCGTCATACGCCTCGCCATTTTTGCTCTGAAACTGCGCATCGCCCCAGGTCGGGTCGATGAAATACCAGGCTCCGTCGAGCTGGGCTGCGCACCACGCATGCCTGCCCACTGTCGCGTTGCCGCTCACGTACACGCAGGGAATGCCCGCTTTCTGCATCAGATACTCGTACGCATGCGCGTAACCGCCGCAAACTGCGCGCCCGCCCACGAGCGCATCGACCGCCGTCTGGCCACCATAGGCACCCGAGCTGTCGATGCCCGACGCGAGCGCGTGATCGTATTCCACATGAGACGCAAGATATTCGTAGAAGTACTTGGCCTTAACGTAATCGTCCGCGCCTGCGGGAATCGAGGCAAAACATGCGGCAGCCGCGTCTTCGAGCTGCTGCTTGGCCACCTGCGCATCTTCTTCGGAATACGTGAATTCCCCGATTACGCGAGTTTCGCTTGCAGCGCCGCGCGACCTCGTCGACGCTTTGACGTTATTGGCGAAAAAGATTTCAGGGTGGTCCGCGAGTACGCAATCGCGAGCGCGCTCGAGCTGCGACGCATTTGTCTGCGAACAGCTCTGCTCCTGGCGCGTGGTGAACGCGGCGTAAATCGCCCGGTAGAGCTCTTGGTCGGCACCACTAAGCTTCGAGTACGCATATTCATGCTGCGCGTTTTGCTCCTGCTGACCTGCAAATCGCTGAGCAGGCGCGCTTTGCGAAGCACTGCCTGCATTGCCCGCTTGCACGAGGTTCATCACCCTGTCGAAAAGTCCGGTGTACCAAACGACCACGACAAGCAAAACGACAGCGGCAATGATGCTGCTCGTGCTCGCGCCTTCCCTCGTATTGCGGTTTCGCGCCATGAGCTATCCCATCGACGTGTGCGGCGCTGTAATACTACCGCAATTCGTCGCTATACCCGGCAATCCCGCGTCTCGGAATGGTACAAACGCGCCGCACGGGAGGGCTTCAGCCCTCCCGTGCAACCAGCATTACTGCAGAAACGGGCGCGCTGAAGCGCGCCCCTACGTTACGAGTGAGTCGCCATTCCCGGCAATCCCGCGTCTTCGGGCGCATGCCCCGCGGGTCGGTCACCCTTAGCCCTGCATGCCGCCGTAGAGGCTGAACATGGGCAGATACACCGCAAGCAGAATGCCACCAACGATGACCGCGAGAACCACAATCAACAGCGGCTCCATGATGCCCAGTGCGCGTGCCGTGCTGTTCGCGACT
>CACZSV010000078.1 GCA_902783925.1 uncultured Coriobacteriaceae bacterium | reverse complement strand
CCTTTTTCCACGCTGAGCGTCCACGATTTTTGTTTCTTATTCTGGCCACGGACGAGACCAACGCCTGTCTTAACCACGAAGAACAAGAACAAATACAGCAGCGCGACGAGCAGCAGGCGCCCGGCCAACAGCAGAAGATCGACCACTCCTAGCCCTCCTGGAATTCGAGTTGCGTGGTTCCAAGATCGATGATGTCGCCATCATAAATTCGAGACTGGTTTGCGGCGGTGCCGTTCACGATTAGCCCGTTCGTCGAGCCGGTATCACGGATGAGCCAGCCGGTCTCGTTATGGAGAATTTCCGCATGGCGGCGAGAAACGCTTGGGTCGGGCAAGACCACATCGCAGGTGGTCTCGCGTCCGATTATGGTGCGGTCGTCACGTAGCTTGTAGTGTTGTTGGGTCTGGAAGCTATATAGCACGGCGATGGGTTGGTCAGCTGCAACGCCCTCGTCGAGCATGATGGTTTTATCCGCCGAAGGCGGCACACTTGTCTGCACCTCGGTGTCGACGGGCTCCATGGGGGCTTCTGTCGGTGGATAGTTTCGTATCTGCTCTTCGGGAGCCTGGTTGTAGCGCGGCGCACGCTCGTACATGGGTTCTGGCTCTGGTTCAGGCTCAGGTGTGTACTCGGGCTGAGCCTGCGACGTAACGGCCGGCTCCTCAAAATCGTTTCTGTAATCCTGTTCGTAATCGTTTTGAACGGTGTAATCACGCTCGAGGCCGTATCGCACCATTTCCTCGTGGCGCAGTTCCGCGATGATTGCAGGGCTTACGCTTTCTGCAATGATATCGAACTTGCCGCGCTTGAGGCCTTCGTCGACGATGAAGCGAACGAGCGGTGGGCAATCGAATACAAGCCCGCGCTGCTCTCCTTGGCCCGTGAGGTAGGTCTCGACTTCTCCGGCGAGAGAAGGATAGTAGCTGCTCATTTGCATATCGTCTTCGGGAGAAAGAAGAATGTTGTAGAGCGTGGGAGCGTATTCATGGCCAACGCCCACCATCTTTTCGCGCTCCATCTCTTTGCTCGCTCGTTTTGCGAGCTTGACAGGCTCGATTCCGCCACGCCCGCGGCCTCCCGAGCCCTCGATGAAATCTTCGGCTTTGTTTTCAAAACGTGAGAACATGCCCATTGTCACTCTTCTCCTTTATAACGACTCGGCGCAGCGAGGGCGCAAATTACACATATGACCACGAGTGCGGCAATCGTGGCGGTTGTCCAATTAGTCTGGGGCAGGACCCAGACTCCACTCGAAAACCAAGCGGCGATTGCCTCTGCAGCTATCATGACACATGCTGCAACGCATGCGCCGATTACAGATAATAACCGTGTCTCGCGTGAACAGAAAAGCGACATGAAAACTGCGGATAAAACCCAAGCCCCTATGATAATCCAGGTTGTGGGGTTCGTGATGCTGTGAAGCAGGATAGCCTGCGTGTTGAGGGCATTCGAGATTTCGTAACCAAAGTGGAGCATCGAAGAGCTTGCAGTAGCGCATGAAAGCGTAAATGCGAGCACGGCTTGCATAAGTGCAGCTCCAAACGCCCTGCGAACAGGCAAGCAGTAACCTGCAAGTAGGGGAGCGAGCGGAGTGAAGCTTATCAGGCCGAGCGGTGCAACGAGCAAAACGCAGTTTGCATCGGCGTCTCCTTCTCGTCCAAACAAGATGAGCCAGATGATGCTTGCCACGATGACAGCCACGCCCAGGACAAGGGGGGACGAGGGGTTAATGCACAGCGCGACCCCAAGGCATAGCATTGAAATGAGGGCTCCGAGCGGGGCCTTGACTGCTCCGGCGAGCGCAGGCAGAAGCGCTATGAGAAAGGCGTACTGAGTGCCGATGGCATCGATACATGAAAGCCCGAGTGCGGAAACCCACCAACATAACGCAGCGCTTAACACGCGGCTGCAGACGCTTGCTGCACCAGAGGGTATACGCTGCAGCAAAGGTGTTGGCGTTGCTGCAGCTTTCTCATTCGGAGCTTCTTCGTCATTATCGTTGGCAATATCACGAAGACGCGAAAGACCGGCTGCCGGATTGCCAAGATAGGGCATGAGCGCACCCATAAAGGAGTCTACGGAGCTGTAGCGCTCTTCGCGTTCGGGAGCGAGTGCCGCGTAGAACACGTTGTCTATGCCCTCGTCGAGATCTCCTCGCGCATGTGAGGGAGACATGATGTCGAACGCGTTTATGCGCTTGAGGCTTTCATCGATTGTCGCTGCGGTGAACGGGTTGTTTCCCGTGAGCATCTCGTATGCAACTACCGCAAGCGCGAACTCGTCACAGCGTTCGTCGAGCTCTTGCAGTTGCATTTGCTCGGGCGGCATGTATCCGATAGTACCTCCGATAGCTTTGCCAAAACCCTGGGCATCTGCCAGCTCGGCTATGCCAAAATCGCTGACCTTGCAGGCCCCGCTCTTGGTGATGAGGATATTGTCGGGCTTGATATCGAGATGCAGGACTTGGTTTTCGTGTGCGAAGCTCACCGCGTCGCCCACTGCGGCGAGAATAGAGGCGATAACATCGAGGTCAAACGTGCCCGCAGGGGTATCGGCGATGATTTCTGCAAGCGTTGGGCCCTCGATGGCTTCCATGATGAGGAAGGCCTCTGTTTCTGTAGCATCAAAATCGAAGACGCTCACGATCGACGGCCTGTTGAGCATTGCGGCGGTGCGTGCTTCAGCGAGTCCGGGGATGTTTCCCGTGTCGTCGAGTCCCGAAATAGGCATGCGTTTGATAGCCACGCGCCGCATAATGCGCGTGTCCCAGCATAGCTCTACCTTGCCGCTGCCGCCTTCACCCTTGACTTCGATGGGACGATAACGGTCCAGAATTAGCGGACCCTGCACCTCGCCTCTTTCTGCGTTGATGTTTCGTTTGCCAGATGCTGGTACGTATTATAGACGAAAACACAATGTATAGGGTGGTTGACACCGAGCTGACAGGAAGCGTCATGCACACTTGCCACGACAAAGCTACGAAAGTGGATATGCGCACGATGAGCGGAGTTGTGATGGCGCTAAATGCGATCTCTGCACGATTGCTTTTGGGGAAGTGCCAGTAATTCCGATGTGTGCACGATAGAATGGCGGAAAATGCCATTAATCCCAATCTATGCATGATATATGGGCCTCGAATCATGCACACATCGGAATTACCGGCACCTCTGAAACCCCCATCGTGCACACATCGGATTTTGCGCCAGCTAGCTCAGACTCCACGTTAAACCAGGATTGACATGACTGGGGGCAGTCAAAAAGGGCGTGCATCCTATGTAACGCGGGGAATAATCGTGATGGGGTGGCAGGGTCTCTCGAGGGAGGGCGCTCTTCATGCGACCGCGCAGCGAGCGATAAGCTGCGGCTTCGGGTGTGCACAAGCGGTCCCCGCCATTCTTGACGCTGCCGAAATTTCGTCTTCTGAACTCTGTCCTTTCGCGAAAAGCACAGGCCGCTTGTCCCAAAAAAGATATTTATAATATGCAAACGCTATTTATAAACAGCTAAAATACTAATGTCTTAATGGCAGGAGAAAGCTAAAGAAGCTTCGGAAACTGCTTTCTCTAAGAAAAAAGGGAGGTAACAATGAGCAGAACACAACCACGCTCGCGTGGAAGCGCCGCGGTTGCAAAGCGTATGTGGAAGGAGTCGCCAATAAAATCGATGGTGGCCCTGTTTTCAGCCGTTGCGTTGACCGTGGGGATGACGCCGCTTTTTGGCGCACTGGGCCAAGTGAACCAGGCGTATGCGGATACAGCTCCCGATGTCGTTATTGCACCGCTGGTGGACCGCAGCGGCACAGGCTGGAACAACGGAACGGATATCACCAATGACTGTGGCGT
>CACZSV010000077.1 GCA_902783925.1 uncultured Coriobacteriaceae bacterium | reverse complement strand
GTCTTCGTCTTGATGCACGTGATGGCCGCCACACTTGGGGCAGACATCCGTGTCTTCGGGCAGCGCGTCTTCCCAGCCGCAATCGCTGCAGTAAAAGACAGGGATACGGTGCCCCCACCAAAGCTGTCGCGAGATGCACCAGTCTTTGAGATTATCCATCCAGGTCATATATGTTTGCGTCCAACGTTTGGGATGGAATGTCACCTCGCCAGATTTGACAACGTCTGTCGCGGGACCCTTGAGCTTATCGACCGCGACAAACCATTGCTCCGAAAGCCACGGCTCAAGCGTGGAATCACAGCGATAACAATGCATGACGGAATGATCATGATCTTCGATATGATCGAGCAGCTCGTGTTCCTCGAACCATTCGACTACCGCCTCGCGGCATGCGTCGCGGTCGAGCCCGGTGAACTCGCCATAGCCTTCGACCACCACCGCATGCTCATCGAAAACATTGACCTGCGGCAGGTCATGCGCTTGCCCCATGGCGTAGTCGTTGGGGTCGTGAGCCGGCGTAACCTTTACAAAACCCGTGCCGAACCCGGCGTCGACATGCCAATCGCTAAAAATCGGAATCTCGCGGTTGACGATGGGCAAAATGACCGTTTTTCCGACGAACTTCTGCTTATCGGGGTCGTCGGGAGAAACGGCAATGCCCGTATCGCCGAGCATCGTCTCGGGGCGCGTCGTTGCAACCGTGATGTACTCCACGCCATCAATCGGCTCGGAGAGCGGATAGCGCAGGTGCCACAGGTGGCCCTTTTCGTCCTTGTATTCCGCCTCGTCGTCCGAGATAGCCGTGGTGCAGCTCGGGCACCAGTTGACGATGCGCTTGCCGCGATAGATGAGTCCGTCGTGATACCAGTCGCAAAAGACCTTGCGCACGGCCTTTGCGTACTCTGGCGACATCGTGAACTTCTCGTCATCGAAATCCACGGAGCATCCCATACGCTTGATTTGCTCGACTATGATGCCACCGTACTCGTTGCGCCATTTCTGGCATTCTTCCAAAAACGCCTCGCGCCCGATTTCGAGGCGGGAGATACCTTCGGACTTGAGTTTCTTATCTACCTTTGTCTGCGTTGCGATACCAGCATGGTCGGTGCCGAGAATCCATCTCGTAGAATACCCTCGCATGCGCGAGTAGCGAATGTACGTGTCCTGGATGGTATCGTCGAGCGCATGGCCCATATGGAGCATGCCCGTGACGTTTGGCGGTGGTATGACAACCGTCCGATCACCTTCGCCCTTTGTACGAGCGTAGTATTTACCATCGAGCCATTTTTGCAGGATTCGTTCCTCGACACGTTCTGCATCGTATGTCTTGGACATCTCGGACATGCTGGTTTTCCGTTCTCTTTGTAGACGCTGGATTTGTCCTTATGCGGCGGTTTCGCTCTTGCTCTTTTTGCCCGTCTCGCGGCGAAGAATCATGGGCTGGGCACCGTCGTTGACGCATTCTTTCGTCACGATGACCCTTTCGATATCGGTGGAGCTCGGAAGCTCGTACATCGTATCTTGCAAGACGCTCTCGCAAATCGAGCGCAAACCACGTGCGCCGGTTCCACGGTCAATCGCCTGTTTTGCAATAGCGCGCAAAGCGTCATCTTCGAACACAAGCTCCGTATTGTCGAAGCTGAACATGCGCTGGTATTGCTTGACAAGCGCGTTCTTGGGTTCGGTCAGAATGCGAATCAGGTCGTCTTCCTCAAGATCTTGCACAGAGGATATGACAGGGATACGGCCGACGAATTCCGGGATAAGACCAAAGCGATTCAGGTCTTCGGGGAGGACCTCTCCGAGAAGCTCGGCCGATTCCATCGAATGCGATTTACTGACTTCGGAATTGAAGCCCACGCCACGCTTGCCAATACGCTCACCGATAATCTTGTCGAGACCAACAAAGGCCCCACCAAGGATAAAGAGGATGTTCGTAGTGTCGATATGAATGAGCTCCTGCTGCGGATGTTTGCGTCCGCCCGTGGGCGGAACCGCGGCGTCGGTGCCTTCGATGATCTTGAGCAGCGCCTGCTGAACGCCCTCACCGGAAACATCACGTGTGATGGAGAGGTTTTCCGCCTTGCGCGCGACCTTGTCGATTTCGTCTATGTAGATTATGCCCACCTGCGCACGGTCGATATCATTGTCTGCAGCAGTGATAAGCTTGAGCAGGATATTCTCGACGTCTTCTCCGACGTAGCCTGCTTCTGTAAGTGCGGTTGCATCGGCGATGGCAAACGGAACATCGAGGATACGCGCAAGCGTCTGCGCGAGCAGCGTCTTGCCGCAACCCGTAGGCCCGAGCAATAGGATATTGCTCTTTGCAAGTTCGACTTCTCCATCTTTGGTATCGAGCCCCAAGGCAACGCGCTTGTAGTGGTTATACACGGCAACGGAAAGCGCCTTCTTGGCGTTTTCTTGCCCGATGACGTACGAGGAGAGTTCCTTGTGAATCTCTCTGGGCGTTGGAAGGTTCTCGAGCGTGATGAGCCCTTCCTTTTTGCCACTAGCTGCGGGAAGCCCCTCGCCGTCGAGCGAGAGGCCTTCATCCACGATAATATCGGAGCATAGCTTTACGCATTCGTTGCAAATGTAGACACCGTCTCCAGCGATGAGCTTGTCCACCTCGTTTTGCGTCTTGCCGCAAAACGAACAATGGAGAAGTCCACCGTTAAACCCCCGTGTGTCTTCTGCCATGAGAGCGCACCTTCCCCTTATTCTGCCTTTTCCGCAGCAGCCGAACGTGACTTGACCACGTCGTCGACAAGACCATAGGCCTTTGCTTCTTCAGCAGACATGAAGTTGTCTTTTTCAGTGTCTTCTTGGATTTTGTCGATGGTCTGGCCCGTATGCTTGGCGAGAATCCCATTGAGCTGGTCGCGAATCTTGAGGATTTCTTCAGCGACGATGGCGATATCGCTCTGCTTGCCTTGTGCTCCGCCTGACGGCTGGTGAATCATGACGCGAGAGTTAGGAAGCGCAAAGCGCTTGCCCGGCGCACCAGCCGCGAGCAGCACCGCGCCCATGGAAGCGCATTGGCCAATGCAAATGGTGCTCACGTCGGGTTTGATGAATTGCATAGTGTCATAAATTGCCAGACCAGCAGTAACAGAGCCGCCCGGAGAATTGATGTAGAGCGAAATATCCTTGTCCGGATCGACGCTTTCAAGATGCAGCAACTGCGCAACGACAGAGTTTGCAGAGGCGTCCGTCACCTCTTCGCCCAGAAAAACAACACGATCGTTTAACAGGCGTGAGTAGATGTCGAAGCTGCGCTCCCCGCGTGGAGACTGCTCGATAACATATGGGATGAGTGGGTCCGAAATCGGTTGTGTGAAACCCATGTGTATCCTTCCTTTCAGACGGGCGCCTCGAGGTAACGCATTGCGGTTTTGCAGAGGTGCCGGCTTTCTGTGCGGCCAAAAGACTACTCTTTGTCTTCTTCGGCCTCTCCTTCATCGCTGCCGTCGTCGATGGTGACAACAGCGTTTTCGACGAGCCATTCCGTTGCCTGCTGGCGACGAATCGCCTCGCGGATGATGGACATGCGTCCCGCCTCTTCCCAGGATTTGCGCGTGCCCTCGGGGTCGGCAACGGCCTCGAACTCTTTGTTGATGTCTTCTTCGGTAATTTCCATGCCGCGTTCGCGGAACAGGGCATCCAGGGCAAGGCTCTGCTCTGCCTCTTCCTGAGCCTGATTATCGAGATCTTTCTTGAAGTCATCACTCGTGATGCCATTGCTCGCGAGGAACTGGTCGAAGGTGAGACCCTGTTCCTGCAAGCTGTTGAAGAAATCGCGCAGAATGTTCTCGCGCGTGAAGTTCACATACGCCGTTGGAACCTGACCATCGATGCGCTTTGCAAGCTCGCGCACGCAGCGAGATTCCTTCAAGCGAGGGAGCTGATCTTTCTTCTGCTTTTCAATCTCTTCTTTCAGCGATTTTTTGAGCTCGTCAAACGACTCGAATCCAACCTTCGTGGCGAATTCATCGTTAAGCTCAGGCTTCTGCTGCTCACGCACTTCTTTCACCGTCAGCTTGGCGTGCAGGGTCTTGCCCGCGTATTCTTCGTCCTCATCGTCCGTAAAATCGAACTCCTTGCTGTCATCGGCTTTCATGCCAACGATCTGCTCGGAGACCTGTGCGGGAATCGCTCCTCCGCCGACCTCGACAAGACGATTCTCGTTCGAGAGTGCGTCGATCGTATTGCCATCGAGCGTGACATCGATGGCGATCATGGTGTAGTCGCCCTCCTTTGCCCCACGGTCTACCGTCTCGAAGTTGTAGTAGTACTCGCGCAGTGCCTCGAGCTGGCCGTTCAGGTCCTCCTCGGTAACTTCTTCAGAGGGGAGCTTGATTTCGACGGGCTCGTAGCTAAGAAGCTCGATGTCAGGCTTGAGCTCGCCAAAGAGCGTGAACGTGAACGATTCTCCGTCGGCAACCATGCCCGAATCTTCGAACTCCGGATCGGAAACAAAGAGGATATCCTGCTGGTCGACCGCAACAGGAGCGACATCGTTGATCATATCGGAGGTAATCTGTTCGTAGACGACATCATGGCCGCCAAAGTTCTGCACGAGAACCTGGCGGGGCGCCTTCCCCGCGCGAAAGCCGGGAATACGGGTCTTCGAAAAACTTTTGAATGCCCTGTCGATGTGTTCCTTGACCTCTTCTGCGGTCATTTCGACGGTTACCTGTGTCTTGCCGTCGTCCTCGCGGATGCTAGTCGTTACTTCCAACGTTCCTCCAAATTCATTCTTGCCTAACAGGCCTCCCGCCTGCACGATCTCTCAACTGGTGCGGGCGAAAGGACTCGAACCTTCACGGGTTGCCCCACTGGAACCTAAATCCAGCGCGTCTGCCAATTCCGCCACGCCCGCATGACTGCCATGTTCCTAAAACACACGGTAATGCAGCATTGTAGCGTATGAACTCCACACACGGCGTTCCGTAGCATATTTGTTGACTTGGGCTGTATTGCGTCTATGAATTCTTGAGGCGCACCGTCACCATGATGTCTCCGGCCGCCTCACATGCATCGCAGCATTCTTCGAGAGCGGAAAGCGCTCCGTGCAAGCCTATGGGAATAAATGGCTGCTCGAACTCACCCTCTTGCGCACGCTTGAATATGTTGTGAACAGACTTGATGTAGACCTTGTCACCTTCGTCTTCACAGCTATTCACTTCGACGATGTACGACTTAATCGATTTAGATTTCTTGAAATGCGTGAACTTTTCGCACGCAGAGTGGAGGGCCAGCGTCGATTTGTGGACAATGTGCGCCATCTCCATGACCTCAGATGTGATGAACGGCAGATTGTACATGTAGATTCTTTGCAACACATCGTCAAGCTCGTCCACGACCGTATCAAGCTCGTCGCACAAGGCCAAGATGTCCTCACGTTCTATCGGCGCGATAAATTCGGTGGAGAGGTGATCGGTAATGTCATGCGTGATCTGGTCGGAATCCTCTTCTATCCTATGCATGCTGAGCAAACGATCGAGGACCTCGCCCTGATCGAGCATGCCGATCTGCTTTTCTGCGTCATATTTGCTTTCAAGGAATCGAACAAGCTCGTCAGCATATTGAACAGCGTAGTCGCTTATTTTCACGAACGCCTTGAAATAGTCGAACTTTTGCTTGCGCGCCATGGTGCCTGCTTTCCTCGAGATATCTGCATCTGTATTGTAGCCGTTGCATGGCTACAATACAGGCATGACAAATCGGAATTCTCCCATAGCGCAACAGAAGTGGACGGGCCGTGCGATATTGCTCATGGACCTCGACGCGTTCTTTGCCTCGGTCGAGCAATTGAATCATCCCGAATGGCGTGGAAAGCCCGTAATCGTGGGTGGATCTGCGCAGCGGCGCGGCGTCGTCTCCACGTGCTCATACGAAGCCCGACAATTCGGCGTGCGTTCGGCCATGCCGTCTGCTATTGCAAAGCGCCTGTGCCCAAATGCTATATGGGCTCGGCCGCACTTTGATGAATATCGGAAGTTCTCGCGCGCCGTCATGGCCATTCTCTACGATGAATCGCCCCTGCTCGAGCAGGTATCGATTGACGAAGCGTTTCTTGATGTCTCCCCGGGACGCTATACGGGTGATAATCCGGTGCGCATTGCCTCGAGAATTCAGGAGCGCGTTGCAGAGCTTGGAATAACATGCTCGATTGGAGTTGCCAGCGGCAAGGCGGTTGCAAAAATTGCATCGGATATGGACAAGCCTCGCGGCCTGACGGTTGTGTACCCCGGAAGCGAGGCGTCGTTTCTCGCACCGTTGGGAGTTCGTACAATGCCTGGCATCGGAAAGCAGAGCGCAGCCAAGCTCGCGCAGACGGGAATACTAACGCTTGGAGATCTTGCTGCTGCCCCGACAGAAGCCATCCGACCTGTATTCGGCGTGAACTCCCAAACCCTGCAGGACCGAGCGCGTGGCATAGACAAGCGCGAGATTCAGACCAATCGCGACATCAAATCTATAGGGCACGAACGCACCTTCAGCGTCGACATATCTACGCGCCAAGAAATCGAGGACGCAATCGACATGCTTGGGTCCATGGTCGGATTGCGCCTGAGACGAAAAGGTCTTTCCGGACATACAATAACCCTCAAATTACGATATGCGGACCTATCCATACACACGGCGCAGAGAAGTCTTTCCCGTCAG
>CACZSV010000076.1 GCA_902783925.1 uncultured Coriobacteriaceae bacterium | reverse complement strand
TTTTCTCGATAAGCTGCACGGCCGTCGCTTCGAGCTCTTTGACGATGTACTTGGTCTTGATGCGCCGCGTAAGCGTATTGGGGAATTCGTATGCGTCGCGCAGGACGCTCTCTGCTGTCTCGAGCAGCTGGGAAAGCCACGGACATTTGGCCTCGAGGCTCGCATACCGCGCACGATACCAGGCACCCTCGCGGCAGAACACGGTGTCGTGAGGGGAGATCTGATAGTCGAGACGCTGGGTTTTGAGCGGATTGGCGAACACCGCATTGCGGAAGGGGAGATAGCGTTCGTGTTGCATTCTCCCGAACAGCTTGGTGGTCAACGGGTTTTTGAGCTTTGCATCGTGATGATCTGCAACCGTGCGATACGCATGTGCGACGAGTGCCACCAGTTCGTCTTCATGATCGAGAAAGAACGGTGAATCGATAATGCTGTAGGAGCTCAGCAAAGAGATAGCATCGAAGAGCTTCTTGTCTGAACAGTCCTGCCGATGCAGAAGGGCATCGTATGCGGCATCATGCTCTGCAAAGCCCATGGAGCGCAAGAGGCACGGGTCAAGCTGGTAATAGATGACAAAGTCATCGAGCCAAGATTCGAAATATGCGGCAAAACGTCTGTCGAAGGGTGCGTATGCATCTCCAAAGATGCGCATAGTCTCGTAGCCATGCTGGGCATTCTCGACCCCGATGAGGTTGATGAGCTCGTATAGGTATAGATAAGCAAACGAAAGCGAGCCACGTTGGACCTGACCGTGACGGGCTTTGGTGCGCCACGAAAAATATCCACGCAGCTGCTCGTTATTCATATCCTCGTACGTGGGGTAGTAGTGAGTGAACGCGCCTGCGTATTCGTAATTGTCCTCGTACCCGGCAAGGGCACGAGCTTGCTCATAGAATATCTGCGTTTCGCTTGTGTGGCGCAGATGAGGTTGACGGGCCAGCTGCCGAGCAGCGTTGATTGCCTCTGGTACAAAGCTCTTGAGCTGCTTGCCCGTAATGAGAATGGGTTGTTCTTGGTACACCGTCTGGCTGAAGGAAGCGCTTGAACGCAGCTGCTCGGACAAACGTGCCCGAAGCTCGTCGATATCGAATTGTTGTTGCGCCGCCTGAGCTCTCATGCGCCTACCTTACCGTACTGCTCTGACAGGAAAACAGTATAGAACAAAAACGAACAAATGTTCTGATTAATTTACAGTGAATTGCATGATGCGGTAAAGCGTCCGACTCACGCTGCCGACTCGCGTAGGGGCGGGCTTCAGCCCAACCGAGCGGGTATCCCATCTATCGCGCGAAATCGCGCTCGATTTGCATAGTGAGCATGGCGCCGAGATCGTATGCCTCGTTTCCTTCTTTGTCTTCATCGCAGGTGATATTGAAGCCTGCGAGACGCCTGGTGCCATCGGGTTCGTCTTGGATTATGCGCACGATTGTCATCGCATCGTTTTCCTCGATTTCTGCATGCCGCGTCTCGCCGAGCTCGATTGTGCCTGCCGAGATGAAGAGCGCACCCATGACCTGAATCGTGTTCATCGCGAACGAGCCGCGTAGGGCATATTCAGCTGGTATGGTCTCGCCTGCAAGTTCATACGCAATTGTGCGCCCAGCGCACGCTCCTTGCCTGGCGGCGTTGTTCCAGATGCCGACGATGCGCTTTTCGCCGCTGATGAGCTCGGTTGCCTGGACGACGTCGCCTGCGGCATACACATCTGGATCGCTTGTGCGCATATACTCGTTCACGAGCAGGCCGCGGTCCATCTCCAGCGAGTCTTTCTCGACAAATTCGAGGTTGTTGCGCATGCCGTGCGCGACGGCGATCTCGTCGAATTCGTCGGTATCGCCGTTGGCAAAGGTCACTTTGAGCCTTCGTCCCAGCGGATGCATGTCGTCTGTGATGACCTCGACATCTTTAATCGACTGGCTGAGCCTGAGCTCGACGCCTTGTGCGATGAGGCTTTTCTCGAAACGTTGCGCTGCCTCGGGAAGCGCGTTCATGTCGAGCACGTGCGGGTTGATGCCTACGAGCGTCATATCGAGATTGCGCTTGAGGCAGGCTTCGAGCGTTTTGAGCGATACCATGGAAGCGCCGCTTACGAGCATGCGCGTGCAGCCAGGGTTAGTGATGGCGTTTCGCAGACGTTCGGCATCTTCCATGGTTCTGAGCATGATGGGCTCATAGCCGCAATCTTTGGGAAATCCAACCGGTGTCGGCACTGAGCCTGTGGCGATGACGCATTTGCTGTAAGGAAATTCGCCTTGGCCGGTATGCACGACATGCGCCTGCACATCCAGGTTTTCCACAGGGCAGTTTCGCATGATTTCGATTTCGAGTTCGTCGACCTCTTCCTGGCTCCAGGGAAAGCAATCTTCGTATTCCTTCATTCCCCCTGCGTAATACGAGGTGAGGATGGGGCTGTAGGGGAGCGTGTTCGTTGTGGAGAACACGCGGATGGGGCCGGTGTAACCGCTCGTGCGCAATCCAATGCACGCGTTGAACCCGCCAATTCCAAAGCCGATGATGGTGACCGGTGCTTGCGTGTTATCAGTTTGATTGTTCATAGTGCATCCCCCTTTATGCAAAGACCTGGGCAAGCCAGGGGCCGTATTCGCCTGTCCACATGCTGCTGAGCTGGGCAAAGACAAGATCCCAATCGAACTGATTTTCGAATAGGAGCTCCGCGTAGTGCTTGTTCACGATGTCGCGTGGGCTGTTCATGAGATAGCCCGCATAGGTGTAGGTGCAGGTTGGGCACATGGTGATGACGGTCGAGCCGTCTTTGGCAAAGTCGAGCTTGCTCTTCGTCTGCTCATCCACGCGTTCGGGCTGGTATGAATTGACAGCGCCGCCGGCGCCGCAGCATCCATGAAATATTGCCGGTGTTTCCTCGTGCAGCCCCAGCATTTCGATGGTTGCCCTGAGGTAGTTTCCATCGCGGTCCTGGCATGCCTTGGACAGGCAGACGGGGCCATCGGGGAGTTCTCGCTTGGGCTCGAAGTCATGCTCGCTCAAGTAGGCTGGCAGGCTGACGACATTCACGTCCATGCCGTTGCGTACCAACGTCGATTTCATCGCGTTTGCGCACCCCGGGCACACGCAGACGAGCTGCTTGGCGCCAGATGAGGCAATTTCTGCGGCGATTTTGTCGCAGAGCGCTTCCGCACGGTCGAAAAAGCCGGCGCTCTTGAGCGGGGATCCGCAGCAATGGTCGATCATTGTGGTTTTGCCACCGAGTTCTTCGATAGCGTCGAAGATCTCTTTTGTGAGCTCGGGGCCATATGCCGCAAGAGAACAGCCTGGGAAAAAGGCCACTTCGCAATCATTCTGCGCCTCGTGACGTGCAGTCTGCACATGGCGCGTAAGGTCTGTGTGGTCTATGCCCCAGATGGCGCGGTATGCGGTGAAGATATCCCACTCTTTGTCGACCTCGACACTTGACCAGCTGTTGCGCTCGACCAAGCCGATCTTCTGGAAATCGACACGCGCGTGATAGATAAGGTCGCACACGTCGTTGTGGGCAAAGCAGGTGTTCTTGCACGAGGTGCAGAAGAAGCATCCGCGAACAGCTTGCGTGAGCTGGGTATTCGCTGCCAGATTCAGCATCAGCTCCTCGCTCGATGTGGCGTTTCGCTGTGCTTCGAGCATGCCCTTGGCAATATCGCCGAGCGTCATCTGGGCCGAGGTGAGCGAACTGCAGGCGTGCATGCAATGATCGCATTGCGTGCAGGTGCCCAGGAAATTCCAGTAGGTCTCAGAATGTTCAAGTAGCTTCATGTTTACCCCCATCAAACAATGCACTAGTGAAGAAGGGTAGCACGTTTGGGCGCGACGATGACGGGCGCATTCGCAAGCGAGCGCAACAATCGCTTGATGCTCGGCGGACGAATCATTTATTTAACGCTCGCGTAACAATTGATGCGTTAGAATACTACAGGTCACTTCTGTGGCCGAATTGCAAGTAATAGGCAGAAAGGCCACATCATGCCCAAGCGCACCGATATCCACAAAGTCATGATCATTGGTTCTGGTCCCATTATCATCGGCCAGGCCTGCGAATTCGATTATTCCGGCACGCAAGCTTGCAAGGCGTTGCGCAAGCTCGGCTACGAGATCGTGCTCGTCAATTCGAATCCGGCTACCATCATGACCGATCCCGAAACTGCCGATGAGGTCTATATCGAACCGCTTAATATCGAGCGCCTCACGCAAATCATTGAAAAAGAGCGTCCCGATGCGCTGCTGCCCAATCTGGGCGGTCAGTCGGGTTTGAATCTCTCTTCGGCGCTTGCATCTGCTGGCGTTCTCGAAAAATACAATGTGGAGGTCATCGGTACGCCCATTGACGCCATCGAGCGCGGCGAAGATCGCGATATCTTCAAGCAGACCATGGCCGAGCTTGGCATCGAGATGGCCCGCAGCAAGGTCTCGCACACGGTAGAAGAGGCCGTCGAGATCGCCGATGAGCTTGGATATCCCTGTGTGCTGCGTCCCGCCTACACCATGGGCGGCACCGGCGGCGGTCTTGTCTATAACGTCGACGAGCTGCGGACGGTCGTGGCGCGTGGTTTGGCGGCATCCCCTGTGACTGAGGTGCTCGTCGAGGAGAGCGTGCTCGGCTGGGAAGAGCTCGAGTTCGAGGTTGTACGCGATGCCAAAGGGCAGATGATCACCGTCTGCACCATCGAAAACATCGATCCTATGGGCGTGCACACGGGCGATTCGTTCTGTGCCGCTCCCATGCAGACCATCGATCAGGCCGTCATAGACCGCCTGCAGGAGAAATCGTACGCAATCGTGGATGCCGTCAAGGTCATCGGCGGCACGAACGTGCAGTGGGCGCATGCTCCCGTAACAGACCGCGACATCATCATCGAGATCAATCCGCGTACCTCGCGCTCATCTGCGCTCGCTTCCAAGGCGACGGGTTTCCCCATTGCGCTCATCAGCTCCATGCTCGCAAGCGGGCTTACGCTCGACGAGATACCCTGTGGAAAATACGGCTCGCTCGACAAATACTATCCGGATGGCGATTACGTTGTCATCAAGTTCGCGCGCTGGGCATTCGAGAAGTTCAAGGGTGTCGAAGACAAGCTTGGCACGCAGATGCGCGCTGTGGGCGAGGTCATGAGTATCGGCAAGACCTATAAAGAGGCCTTCCAGAAAGCCATACGTTCGCTCGAAAAGGGTCGCTACGGCCTTGGTTTTGCCAAGGATTTCCACGGCAAGAGCAAAGACGAACTGCTCGCCATGCTCGTGACGCCGACATCCGAGCGTCAATTCATCATGTACGAGGCGCTGCGTGCCGGCGCCACCGTTGACGAGCTTTTCGAGCTCACGAAGATTAAGAAATACTTTATCGAGCAGATGGCCGAGCTCGTTGCCGAAGAAGAAGCACTTATTGCGTATTCCAAAACGCATCCAGCTCAGCTTCCCCAAGACGATGCGCTCATCGCTGCGAAAAAGGACGGCTTCGCCGATCGCTATCTTTCCGAGATTCTCGATATTCCCGAGACCAAGATTCGCTCCCGCCGTCTGGAAATCGGCTGCACGGAAGCTTGGGAGGGCGTGCATGTCTCTTCCACGCAAGATTCCGCGTACTATTATTCGACCTATAATGCGCCCGATTCCTCGCCGGTGAGCGATGGCAAGAAGGTCATGATTCTGGGTGGTGGCCCGAACCGCATCGGTCAGGGCATCGAGTTCGATTATTGCTGCGTGCATGCGGCCAAGTCTTTGAAGAAACTCGGCTTTGAGACCATCATCGTGAACTGCAACCCCGAGACGGTCTCGACTGACTACGATACATCAGACAAACTCTATTTCGAGCCGCTCACGGCCGAAGACGTGCTCGCAATCTACGAGAAGGAAAAGCCGCTCGGCGTCATCGCGCAGTTTGGCGGACAGACGCCGCTCAACCTTGCAAGCGAGCTCGAGGCCGCCGGCGTGAACATCCTGGGCACCTCACCCGAGATTATCGACCTCGCCGAGGACCGCGACCGTTTCCGCGAGGTCATGGA
>CACZSV010000075.1 GCA_902783925.1 uncultured Coriobacteriaceae bacterium | reverse complement strand
CGCCTGCATCTTATGTGAGTCGGCATGACGTTCATCGCGATTCATAAAGTGCAGTAAGCTGACAGCGCCAACTCATCGTAGGGGCGGGCTTTAGCCCGCCCGAGGTCGTCTGCATCTTATGGTTCCTACTTGCCGATGAGCTTCAGCAGATAGGGAATTTCCGCCTCGAAATCCACGCCGTACCAATTGTGGTCTGCGTGCCCAATGGTCGTTTTAATGCTCGCGACCGTGTAGTCTGCGGCAACGGCAAGTGCGCGCTCGAGAGGAAGCCCGTTCAGAAGAGCGCCGACGGCCGTTGACGAAAACACGTCTCCTGTCCCGTGGAATCGGGCATCGACGAGCTCGTTGAAGTACGAGAAATACTCCCCGGTCTCTCCGTCGAGGCCGTAGACGCCGCATTCGCCTTCTTTAAGGCTCACGCCGGTGAGCACGGCTTTCTTTGCGCCGAGCCCATGCAGACCCTGCAAAAGCTCGCGCACGTAGCCTTCGTCATAGGAGCCTTCTTCGCGGTATTCCGCGCCGAGCATGAAGGCCGCCTCGGTGATATTCGGATCAATGATGTCTGCCTTCGAGCAGACGACCGCGCCCATTGCGCGTGCAAACTCTGGCGTAAAGCCCTTGTAAAGCGCGCCGTTGTCAGCCATTGCCGGGTCGACGAAGATGAGGGTGTCGTCGCCTTTGTGATCGTCGAAAAAGCGACTGACGAGTTCGAGCTGCTCGAACGATCCGAGGTAGCCGGTGTAGATGGCATCGAATTTGACGCCGTTGTCCTTCCAGCTTTTGCTGATGGGCTCGATCTGGTCGGTTAGGTCGTCAAAGGTAAAGCTGTCGAAGGCGGTATGTACGGAGAGCACGGCGGTGGGCACGAGGCCGCACTCGACGCCCATTGCAGAAATGATGGGGAGGGCAACTGTTAGCGAGCATTTTCCTACGCACGAGATATCCTGAATACTGACGATGCGCTTCATGGCGTTCGATCCTTTCTTTTGGCAAATCCAGGTTCTGACAATGCGGCACATAAAAGACGAGGGGCAACGCACTGGATGCCCCCCGAGGTATCTTGGAGCGGCGGACGGGACTCGAACCCGCAACAACCAGCTTGGAAGGCTAGGGCTCTACCAATTGAACTACCGCCGCATGTGCCGCTGCGCATCATAACGCTTTGCAGCATCAATGAGTATAAACCAATCATACGATTTGTTTATACCCGAGTCTAAAAATGGTCGGGGAGACAGGATTCGAACCTGCGACATCCTGCTCCCAAAGCAGGCGCGCTACCAGGCTGCGCCACTCCCCGACACGAAACGGAAGTATAACGCAAGTTTCTATGGATGAGCGCGGCAATTATTGCGGCTGTTTGCGCTTGGGAAGCTTTCGTAATCGGCTCCGAGTGTCCTGCGCTAACTATATTATCCTGAAATTAGATAGAAAATTATCAAAAAATTAGTTAATTCCCCTTGCTATTATCTAAAACCGTGTTAATCTCATTTTCAGTTAATCACAAAACGTGAATAATTGAAGGAAGGAAATACAATGTCAAAGGCTACAAAGACCCTCAAACAGTTGCGCAAGGCGACTGCGCTCACCAACCGCGCCATGCACAAAAATGGCCCTAAGAGCTACAAGATGGGTGTCGGCGCGCTGATCAAGGTGCTCCACAAGAACAACGGCGAGCTCACGTCGCGTGAGCTGGTCGAGGCGTTGAGCTACGATCGTCGCAAGCTCAAGGAAATCGCCCGTAAGGCAGAGCGCAATGGCTTTGTCACCATCGAGGCTGCAGATGCGAAGAAGACCTATACGGTCAAGCTGACCGACGAAGGCGATAAGCTCGCCGAGAAGCGCTGCGCAGCTCAGGAGAAGGCGGCATCTGACATTCTCGCTTCATTTTCCGATGAAGAGCTCGAGCAGCTCAACGCTCTGACGGAAAAGCTCATCCTTTCTGCCAAGGAGCAGGGAGCTCATGGCAAGCGCAAAGGCGGCAAGAAGCACCGCAAGCACTGCAAGCATTGCAAGAAGCACTGCTAATTAGCAGCTGTTGCATAGAAAAGACCCGGGAGAGATGCTTTCTCCCGGGTCTTTTTTCATGGGATGACGGGAACCCTCGCGATGTGTCGTCATGGCGTTCCTGGAGACTTATCAGAATGACACAGTACCTCGATTGGGCGGTTGCAGGACGCGCTTTAGCGGCCCGCAACCATCCGTGTACAGCCTCTGCGCACGCTTGCGCGAGCGTCTTGTGTCCTTAGGCGAGTTTTGCCCACTTGCGCTTGCCGACCTGCAGCGTCGCTTCGTGCAGTTCGTCTGCGGGGATGTGGTAGGTCTTGGGCTGGACTGCCTGGCCGTTGATCTTGACGCCGCCTTGATCGATCATGCGTCGACCTTCGCCGCCGGTGGCGACGAGCTTGAGTTCGCACAGTAGCTTAGGCAGGTAAACGCCGCCCTTTTCCGCATCTTCGACGAGCTCGATTTCGAAGGTCTCGATATCGTCGGGAACATCATGCTGCTTGAAGACCTTGTCGAACTGCTCTTCTGCCTCACACGCTTCCTGCTCGCTATGATAGACGCTGATAATCTCGCGCGCGAGACGGCGCTTTGCTTTGTTGGGATCGAGTTCTCCTGCGGAAAGCTGCGCATCGATTTGGTCGACTTCGGCCACGGGGAGTGCCGTGGCGAGACGGTAGTACTTGGGCATAAGCTCATCGGGGATGCTCATGACCTTGCCAAACATATCGCTCGGCGCATCGGTCAAGCCAATGTAATTT
The DNA here is from genome assembly GCA_902783925.1 of uncultured Coriobacteriaceae bacterium. Classification (GTDB taxonomy): domain Bacteria; phylum Actinomycetota; class Coriobacteriia; order Coriobacteriales; family QAMH01; genus QAMH01. The sequence continues at coordinate 3,785 of CACZSV010000075.1, read as the reverse complement.
CCGTATGACTTCGACATCTTCTTGACGCCGTCGAGTCCCTCGAGCAGTGGCAGGGTCAGGCAGACCTGCGGCTCCATGCCCTTCTTTTCCATGAGCTCGCGGCCCGCGAGCAAGTTGAAGAGCTGATCGTTGCCGCCGAGCTCGACATCGGCCTTGATCACGACAGAATCATAGGCCTGCATGATGGGGTAGATGAACTCGTGCATGGCAATGGGCTGCTGGCTATGGTAGCGATTCGAGAAATCGTCACGTTCGAGAATGCGCGCGACGGTGAAATTGCTGAGCAGCTCGAGCAGACCGGCGAGGTCGAGGTCAAAAATCCAGTCGCGATTATGGACGACCTTGGTCTTCTCGGGGTCGAGTACCTTCATGGCTTGATCCATATACGTGCGCGCGTTCTGGTCGATTTGCTCGGCAGAGAGCTGTGGCCGCGTGGAGTTGCGTCCGGACGGGTCGCCGATCATCGCCGTACCGTCGCCGATGATGAGCGTGACCATGTGGCCAAGGTCTTGGAACTGACGCAGCTTGCGTAGCGGGACAGCATGTCCGATGTGCAGATCCGGGCTCGTGGGGTCGACGCCGAGCTTGATATTAAGCGGCGTACCGCGGTCAAGCTTCTTCTTCATACCCTCAAGCGGGGTGAGGTTTGCAGCGCCAGATTGAATGATGTGGAGTTGTTCTTCGCTCGAAAGCAATGCTGTTCTTCCTTTCCAAGCCTGCGGCGAATACATACAAGCGCACAGGATACCACGCGTCGGCATGGGTTGCACAGCCTTTAGCTTCGCGTTATATTAGAGGTTAATATATTTGCATCGCATGGTAGAACGATTCGAGAGCGGGTGTTTTTGCGCTTCTGCGACTGCAAAGCAATAGCAGGCAAACGTTAGGAATGCACATGGCTATTAAACCGAAGAAGATCGTCGCGACTGTCGCGCTGACATGCGGACTGCTTGCAGCAGTGGCTCCGGCAAGTGCGTATGCCGTAACTTCAACGGAACTGGCAAGTGAACTCAAGTCTGTCGAATATCAGCTCAATTCCCTGAGGGACGAGATGGGTGTTGCGGCAGAAAACTACAATCTCGCAAATCGCGAGCATGCGCAAGCGGTTGCCGATGTGGCCGCCTGCCAGCAAGAGATCGATACAACGCAGAAGCGCGTTGACGAGCTGCAGAACCAGCTCGCAACTCGTGCCGTATCGATGTATCGCAATGGCGCGTCCTCGTACCTCGACGTGCTCATGGGCGTGAGCTCCTTTGGCGATTTCGTAAGCCTGTGGGATACGCTCATCGGCCTGAACGAGAACGATGCGGAGCTCGTCTCGGAAAACGTCAAGGCGCGCACTGCGCTCGAGATGGCAAAATCTCAGCTTGTACAGCGTCAGGCAGATGCCGAAGAGCAGGTACGACTTGCTGCCGAGTATCAGGCAGAGGTCGAGGCCATGACGGCGAACTATAACTCGATGTACAACAATCTGAGCGCAGAGCTCCAGCAGGCACTCGCGCAGGAGCAGGCGGCATCGCAAGCAGCTGCTATGCAAGCTCAGGCTGATTATATGAACCAGGGCACGCTCGTGATCGAAAACGATTACGGCGAAGAAGTCGAGGTTACTTATGATTCGCGCACGGGTTCCTACGTCGATTCCTCGGGCAACACCTATTCGGGCGATTCCGATGCTGTGGCACGCGCATACGCTGCCCTTGGTGTTAACTACGTTTATGGCGCTTCGAGCGCGGACGCCTTCGATTGCTCGGGTCTTGTGAGCTATGCCATCACCGGCGAATATGGCCATGCATACGTCTCGCAGGATTTCTGGGGCATGAACGAGGTCAACGATCCACAGCCTGGCGATGTCGTGGCGTGCAGCTCTGGTCACTGCGGTCTCTACATTGGCGATGGCAAGATGATCGAGGCCCCGTATACAGGTGCTCAGGTCACCATCTCCGATGTCCGCGGAAAGATCGTCCGTCCGTAACATTTGCAACAATCGTTTGCTGCAAGAGCGGGGCTTTCGCCCCGCTCTTGTTATTCCGTAGACGGTCGCGTCATGCCGATCCATCGCGCGCATCATCAACTCGTTGTTCGCAGGGTCCAGGAAATCGTGCCGATACGCTGTCTGTTCACAACGGCGTTCATGCGATTCAGTCTGCCGCTCGAGGCAACAGAAAGCTTTCCACCCACGGGGACGCGCCACTTCGAAGCATCCAGAGATTCTGCACCTGAGCTCATCTGCGCAAGGTTGTGCGTTTCGCCGTTTGCAGAAAACGTAAGCTCGATGGAAGCACTGCTCGCTTCATGGTCTAGATTCTCCACGAAGGTGAATTCGTTTTCGGGCGAGGCAGAAACGCCCGAAATCTCAATATCTTTGGCTCCCTCGTTGACGATTTCTGCGTTTCGCGGAGACAAGGTGCCATCTGCAGAGACAACGTAATTGATTTCCGTTGGAATGGAGAACGCGAGGTCGGGCTGCCAATGCGCGTAGACGGTGCGCGTTGATCCCGGAGTCCAGCTGCCCCCAGCGTCTGCCACTTTGGAGCCGCCGTTTGCAGCTGTGTACCAGCCCGTGAACGTGTAGCCGGCCCTCGTCGGGCTCGGAGCGGTTATCGATGAGTCGTACGTCGATTGCGAAAAACAGGGATACAGCGTTAGGCTCGTTGTCGAAGAAGAGCCGAAACTTGCCCCGTTTGCATAGTTTTTTGTTGTCGATCCACTTGTCGTCGTCCATCCGTCGGCCGTGTACGAACGTTTCTTGTATGCCGTGGCGGTGGAGCTGGTCTGACCTGAGCCGTTGTAGTCATAGGTCACCGTGTAGGTAGCGTCGTTGGTCTCGCTCTTTGTCATCGAATTGGTTCTGAGGGTCGTGGCGTTTGGGAAGGTCCTGCTCTGCGTTGCGTATGTGCTTGTCGACCAGCCTCCTGTTGCGGTTCCCTGCTTGTAAAAGACATAGTAGGTATTTCCGGCCCATTTGGCGTACAGCGTTGTCGAGCTATTCGATGTGTACGAACTCCCTGCTGAATAGTTCGTTCCCGATCCCGAGGAGTTCGTGTTCCAGCCATTGAACGTGTATCCGGCTCTTGTGGGCTTGGTGGAAGATAATGTCAGGTTGCTTCCGTAGTATTTGTACTGATTTCCGGGCGCTCCACTTCCTCCATTGGCATTAAAACTTACGGTCCACGCTTGTCCAAATAGCTGTTCCGTTTCCAGAGACCAGCCCGACCAGCTCGACGAGACGCCGTATCCATGCGCGCCATTCCTGTTGAATCTGTATATGACTGTTCTGGGGTTTGATGACTTGCTGTAGAAAACAACCCCCTGATTTTTCCATCCAGCTGCAACAGTGTCGTTCACTTCGCTGGTCGAGCAAGTGAAAAGATAGCTGCATGTCATATTCGGATTCATGAGCCTGTAGACGCTATTGCCCGATGAAGGCGCAATATACAGTATAGGTCCTGCAGAGAAACCGCCTGGCCTTGCCGAGCTCGTGCTGAGATATCTGTAGTTTCCATCGCTGTAAACATGCTGGTAAATATTGGAATCCGCAGCGATGATGGGCTTTTCTTCGATAACGGGCGCACCGAGGAGTTCTCCTGTCACGGTGTCACGCCATACGGCAGAAAGCTCGATGATGCCATCCACTTCATAGCTCATCAGGCCGATTCTCAATTTGGAAGAATCGGGAACGTCGTCACCGTAGTCGGGTACGTACGATAAGTTCACGAGGGCCTGCCTATCGGGCACGATCACAGGATCGATGCTAGATGAGCTCGGCTTAATTGTTGCCCATCCGG
>CACZSV010000074.1 GCA_902783925.1 uncultured Coriobacteriaceae bacterium | reverse complement strand
GTCCCACAGTCCCGCAACGAGGCGATGGCGGGCTTCATGCACAAGTGCGGCATCTGCGAGGAGCGCGGAAGCGGTTACGACAAGATCGTCACCGCGACGAGCTCGCAAAACCTTCTCGCCCCGCGCGTGGAGGACCAGTCGGGCAAGTTCACGAAAGCGACAATTTACTCGAAGATCCCATTCGACCTGACGAGCAAAGAAGACAGGGTGCGCACCTGCTACATGCAGGCATGCCTTGCGAGCGTGACCGCGAACGCCCTCACCAACGCCGACGTGCGCAACCTATTCGCCCTGGAGGGCAATGCGAAGGTGAAGGCTTCCCGCGTCATCAAGGACACGGTCGACGCCGGATTGATCAAGCCAGTGGATCCCGACACCGCGCCGCGCTACATGCGCTATGTGCCGTTTTGGGCATAAGCGCAGTTTAAGTTTCCGTAAGTTTCATCTGAGGCGGTTTTCCGGCGCTCTCGGGCATGAAAGCGCAGGTCGCGAGAACTCTAAGGCGTCGGTTTAAGTTTCCGTAAGTTTCATCGGGCATCCGCCGAGGGAATGCGATTTGCCGGCTTGGTAGGCTCGCGTGAGGCTTAGGCCCCGTCATTGTTCTCGTCTGAAAGAAGACTGCCGGGGTTAGCCCTGAACTCGGCTAAGGGGTCGTTTACTTCGTCCCCGATCGGTTCTTCGTTTTCATCGTCGTCTTGATTGTTTTCCGATTCGGCAAGCTCGATAAGACCGCTGTTTATTTCCTCGATGGCGTTGTCAACGATGGTCTTAATGTTTTCGAAGATGGGTTTGGCCTCCCTGCTCTGCAACACGTCGTTTGACGCTGTCACAATGATGTTGGTTGGCTGTGTTATGTCTGTGAAAACTGCGTTATAGAGCTCGCTAACTTTCAGGACGGGAGACTTCAAATCAACCGAGAACCCGCCCCTCCCCTTGATCTTCACCTTGCCTTTGTCCAGAATCATCTCAATCTTCATCTGAACCGTACCGTTTGAGGCGTTTTCTGACGACATCGGCTCCTCCTTCCACTGTCTCGGCGACCACGTTGAGCATGTTGTAGTCGTCGCATTCATATTCCAGGGCACCACTTTGAACCATGATATGACCGTTATCGGCCCTCAGCATCGCGATGACATTATCGACGTCGAGGTTGACGACGAACTGCGGGTTGTGCGTGATCAGTAGCACTTGCCGCTGCTGAGCCATTCTCCTGAAGGCGCGAAGGACGTTCTTCTTGATTGATGTTTGGGATATCTGATCTTCAGGCTGGTCGATGATGTATATGCCCGGATTGTCTGCATCTGCAATCAGGTCGAAGTAGATTTTCGAGTAAAGACCTGGTGATGGAGATGAGTCTACGCCGATACTATCGTTCGTGATCTTTTTCCGTTCAAAGAGTTTTGCATCGATGGCCGCATCGATTTTCTTCAGCACGAAACCAAAGCAAGATGAAGCGGATGGGTTCGCATTCGAAATCCTAGCGATGAACTCCTTCGACGTCATGCTGGTGTCGCCTTCGATTCCCGCTACTATCCGATCGACCGAGCTTTTATTGAATGCGGCGAGAAGAAGCTCCTTGCACAGCTCTACATCCAAACGTTCTTCGCTGAGCTCCGACACAAACAAGAATCCTCTCATCGGGGTTGTAGCCTTCTTGACCTTCCCAATCCCAGGATCGAAGACCCTGTTCTTAACGGCGGCTTTCATAAGTACTGCTTTAGCAATCTGCTTTGACGCCTGGGTTATCTGGCCCAGATATTCTGCTTGCTGGTTTTCTTCGTCTGTTCTTTTCGCGCCCAGTTCCGCTTTCACGTCCTTGGCGGCTTCACACACAGCCTCAATCTTGATGTTCTCGATCCTGCGCGCTCGTTCGAGGCCAAGCGCATATCCCAGGAAAACGGACAGCTCTGAGCTTGCGTTCTTAAGGGCTTCAAGAGCGCGTGGATCCATTTTCGAGATCACTCGTTCATGGGTTTCGATGAGCTCGTTGATGTGGCCTATCTCAATTTGCGTATCAGAGACGACTTCTTCCACTTCAGTGACGTTCAGTTTTCGCGGAAGACTCGTGATGGTGGTCGAGGTTATTTCTGGCGCTTTGCCGACCTCCACCTCTATCGATAAGAGCGAATCGATGTAATCGTTGAACTCGATCTTTTTCTGAAGAGCATTGAGGCAGCTCCTGAAGAAGCCTCGGAGCTTGCTCTTGTATCCTTCGGCATCGACATGCTGCTGGTAGTATTCTTCGAAGTAATCGTCGCATTCGCCATCCTGCAACTCTTCGAATGTCTTGCGAACCTTGCTCTGGTTGTCGAACCTGAAAACATGCGAGTCGGGAATTTGCGTACCTATCGCAAAACCTTCTTTCTCGCAATACGCATCGTAGCCTTTCTTAAGGTCGTCCGCATTGGATTCGTCGAGCCAGGCGTATCCGGTAAGCTTGTGAGCGAGCAATGATTTGCCTATTGAGTTGTCGCCGATGATCGCATTAATGCCAGGTGATAAGGGTATCTCGATGGGGCTTCCTGTTATATGCAATTTGATAGTCTCGACCCTCGACTTTGCAGCGCTGAAAAACGAGCAATCCCCAGCCTTGATTCGGGATTGGTCGGTTATTGCCATGACGAGCCCTCGAAAGCTCGGCAGGCACTTTACCGAACTGAATGCGACCTCGTCTTCGCGTCCTTTGAAGGTTGAATCAATGAGCGGATACTGCTCCCAATCGTGGCAATCGGTGCCGAAGACGAAGGGGACGCCTCCGTGCGGGTACGTTGCTATGAGGCGCTTTATGTTGATCTCTTTGTGTTTGCTGCGCAGTTCTATAGCGTCGACGAACTCAGTCAGGATCGCTTCCTTAGCTCCCTCGACGCCGAGGCTGCTAATATCGTGGGCGCCCTCTTGGCCAGCTGACTTCTCGTGGCCTATCAGCACTGAGTCGAGCTCGATTTCCCGAATGATTTTAGTAAATTTGTCTGCGGAGAAAGCGTCACCTTTATCATAAGCGGGCTTTCCGTCTTCGCCGACAATATGGCCGTTGAGCGTGTGCAGCTTTTCTTCGTTATCGTCGAAAATGACTACGATGTGGACGACGGTTGGACTGCCCTGCTTGTCGCTTGAGTTAGCATCATCGAAACTCACGGTAAACTCGACGCCAGGCAAGACGCAGGCGAGAGTGCCTTCGCCCTCATGGGCTTTGAGGGCTTTGTACATCTCATAATCGAAGATGTCGTGGTCGGTGATAGCGCACATGGTGACGCCAGTGTCCTTTGCGGTCAACCGCTCGACGAGCAACGGGATATTACTAACGGTGCATTTGCTGAGTGATTCCTTATTCGCGTCACGCGTCTTCGCGCTTGCGGCAGAGTGGATGTGAAAGTCGATTCTCTGCGGGGTTTGCACGATGCGTTCTGTTGCGATCATGGCATCTCTTCCTCGATGATTGTGTTTCTCAACAGCATATCACTCGATTAGCGCTTGCCGTTTCCGCCGATTTAGGATCCCCTTAGTGGCGCCGTACGCGTACGGCGCGAGGACGCGCTCGAGATGGCCAACTCCAGCGGCTTCGACATCGCATATTTGTTTGTCCCGCCTGCCAGCCATCGCTGACACCGTGCGCGGCTACCCGCGAGACCCGCGACGGCATGGTCGAGGCGCTGCGCATGCTCCACAAGACGCGCCAGACGGCGGTTCGCTCCAAGAGGGTCGCGCTGCAGATGATCAACGACCAGATCGTGCCGGCGCCGGAGGAGCTGCGCGGCATGACGCGGATGCAGCTGACAAGGCACCTGGTCGCCACGAGGCCCGACAAGACCGCCTTCCGCACGCCGGACGGGGCCGCCCGCATATCGCTCAAGCACCTCGCCAGGCGTTACGTGGAGCTCGACGACGAGGTGTCGGAGCTCGACGATGCCGCCGCCGCCATCCTGGCCGGCCTGGCGCCGAAGCTGATCGCGCTGCCGTGCGTGGGCCCGCAGACCGCGTCGCAGCCCATGATTACCGTCGGCGATAACCCCGGGCGCATAAAGTCGGAGGCCTCATTCGCCATGCCCTGCGGCGTCGCCCCGATACCCGTGTCCACGGGGATGGAATCCAGGCACGGGCTTAACCGAGGGGGCGACAGGGCGGCCAACTCTGCAATACACATCATCGCTGTCGGCAGGTTGAGGACCGACGAGCGCACCAGGGCCTTCATCGACAGGAAGATGTCGGAAGGGCACACCAAGACCGAGGCGATCAGATGCATGAAGCGCTGCATCACCCGCGAGGTCTACTACGTCATCAAGGGGCAAGATCGGTCGATAAATAGCGCTTGACATTTAGAAGGGCATCAACGGGTCCCAGTACACCAGCAAGATCCTGGCGCGCTGGGCCCGCAGGCGCGGCGCGAGCCTTTCCGTAGGCAGGACCGGCAGCTGCTACGACAACGCGGTCGCGGAATCCTTCTTCGGTTCGCTGAAAAAACGAGTGGTGCTCGCGCTTCGCGTTCGAGACCAGGGCAGAAGCGCGCGCGTCTGCCATCTGGTAAATCGAGTCGTTCTACAACAGGAAGCGCCCGCACTCGAGCGTCGGGTGGAGGAGGGCCGCCGAACTCATGGACGAATTCTTCTCGAGGTTCTACACCGGTTACGAGGAGGTGAAGAAGGCCGCGTAATTGTCTGAGCCTTTCGTGTCTGAAAACTTGACACCGCTCACTCCCCACACTGGGCTTGCCTGCGTCCCGAAACGGCCCAGTCTCGGCGTTTCTCCCCACTCTGGGACGTCCGTTGCCATGTCTGAGCGAGCGCGTCAGCGCGAGTCGAAGGATCTCGCGGAGGGCCGCAGCTCAGCACGAGATTCCTTGTCTCCGGCGTTCTGCTTGCTACGGGTATGTTTACAATGGCAGGGAACTCACATCGGCAGTTTTGGCGCTGCTGCGTTGACAGCTGCCATGCACGCGTGTGGTTTAGGACAAGGTAGACTAACAGATACAAAGGCTAACTGTGAACAAGACGATACTGGTCAATAGGGATAACCCAGTTCCTTCGGACTATCTAAATTCGGTGGAAATCGTTCTCATCGAAGTCACGGAGGACTATTCCGTGCCCCTGGAAAAAGAGGCAGCTGAAAAATATTTGCAGTTAAAACAGCGCCTCGACTCGCTTGGAATACATGTCGAAGCTCTCTCGGGGTTTCGTACCCAAGAGACGCAAGAGCGCATATGGCGCGACAGCGTAGCTGCTCATGGCGAACAACACACGAGACGATACGTGGCAAAACCAGGCTACAGCGAGCACCAGACGGGACTTGCTCTCGATCTGACTTTGTACGACGCTCGGGGAAATATGGTTGCGGAAGACGACATCGAAGCTCATGCGAGGTTCTTTCCCTATCTACATACATTCGGGTTTATCTTGCGTTATCCTGCAGGCAAAGAGGGCGTGACGGGTTATCCGTTCGAACCCTGGCATATCCGCTACGTCGGCGAGAAAGCAGCGGCTGCGATATACAAAAACGGCTGGACGCTGGAAGAATACGTCTCGCACGTCCGAGAGAATGACGAGGACCCGCAATGAAGGTCTGCCTGTTCGATGGACACATCAGGAATCACGTGCAGCTCTGCGAAGAGCTCGGCATATCCTCGCCAGAAAAACGCGTGCCGGACTCTGTGGTTTTAGAGGCTGGATTCAGCAGATGGGGTACCGACATCGGTAACCATCTTTACGGTTCCTTCGCCTTGGCCATCCAAGACGAGAAAAGTGGTGCGTTGTTCTGTGCCCGTGATACGCTTGGCATCAAGCCGTTCTACTATGGATTCGATTCAGCCGGTGCGCTTCAGTATGGAAGCGCTTTGGACGAGGTGGCCGCTAAGGCTTGCACAGGGTTAGATGCCGAAGCGCTGCAGCGTTATATGATGTTCGGTTATCCGGTGGGTGAGAAAACCCTGTATGCAGGCGTGAAGAAACTCATGCCCGGGCATTATCTGCTCTATGATCAAGACGGCTGCGTGGTTCGGCCATACCATGACCTGGTATTTCAGCCCGACCATTCTCGTTCTGAGGCGCAATGGGCCGCAGATATAGAACGCGTGTTGCAAGATGTGTTGCACGATGATGCCGAAAAACTCGCTTCCGACGCGAGCTGCGCGTTCCTTTCGAGCGGCGTGGACTCGTCGTATTTGCTGGCGCTTTCTGGGGTTCGGCGGGCATGTGGAATTGGTTACGACGAGCAAGGCGCGTCCGAGGCGAAGGCGGCGGCGGAATTCGCTCGGGGCCTCGGTGTTGCATTCGAAGAGAACAAGATTACATCCGATATGTTCTTCGATGCCGTTCCTCGTCTTATACGCTTTGCAGGGCTGCCGCTTGCAGATGCCTCGTCTGTTGCCCTGCTGCTTGGGTGTGAAGCAGTCGCACGTACGAGTGACTGCTGCCTCTCGGGAGAAGGAGCCGACGAATTGTTTGCCGGATATCATGTGTATCGCAGAGCCGACGAGCTTGGGCGGATCGGAGCTCCCCGGTATTTAGGATGCGCTGGAATCCTGGAGCAGGAAAGCGCCCGGCGCTTGCTCATGCACGAAACCTCGTATTCTGCGGACAGCTTGGTCGGCCTCATCTACGAGAAAAGCGAGTCGTGGGAGCATCTCAGCAGACTGCAGGCCATTGATTGCGCGCTCTGGCTCGAAGGAGACATTCTGCTCGGTGCAAACGCGGCGTCGCGCGCAAGCGGGCTCGAGTTACTCATGCCCTATGCCGATGCGCGCATGGTCGACCTTGCAGCTCGTATTCCGGCGGGGTTGAGGCTGAAAGAAGGATGCGGTAAGTACATTTTACGCAAGACGGCGCAGGGACAGCTTCCACACGAAGTGGCTTTTCGTCCCAAGATTGGGTTCTCGCTCCCAATGTGTTCTTGGATGCGGGAAGCACGGCATCGGGAGAAAATCGATGCGATGCTGTTTGGGGAGGGGTCCGCGTCATTATTCGACACGGCGCTTGTAAGAGGCTACTGGACTGCCTTTCTTGAAGGAAACGATGTGCTGTGGCAGGTCGTGTATGCCCTTTACACGTTCATGATATGGTACCGGCAATGCTTTTCGAGGCTCCCCCGTATCATCCCCGTATAGGGCCAGGGGTGACGTTCTGGAACCCCTCTTGCGCTGAACCGCTTGAGGGCGTACAAAATATCTAAAGCCTAGTGTTTCGAGACAGTTGCGCTTCAATTCTCGTAGCATAGATGCTGCGTCTGCAACTGACGGTCGCTGGATGCGGCATGTGTCGTGGCGGGGCATGCGTTTAAGGTTGTAATACGTCCGTCTGCGGCGCTACCAGGAGGGAGGCTCATATGGAGACAAAGAAGATGCGGTTTGCGGGTATCCTGCTTGGGCTGGTGATGGTTCTAGGCCTGATGCCGGGCATTGCGCTTGCAGAAGGCGGCGAGCTCCAGGCGGCCAGCAGCAAGCCGCCGCAAGCCATTCAGGCGACCGTCATGTCTGTTTTCACATCCGATACGGGGAAAAACATCAACGCCAAGGTGGTTGAGGGCGGCGGTACGCTCAGCTACGCCGTCAAAAGCGGTAGCGAGAGCTACATCGCCGTGAACGAATCGACCGGAGAGCTCACGATCAAGGCCGCTCCGTCAGACAACGTAGCCTACGTCACTGCAACCGCAGCGGAAACCGATGCCTATGCGCAAACGTCCGTGGATGTGCCCGTAAGGATTTACCACGAATACAATCACGAAATCAGCCTTCGGACGGTTCATTACTTGATCGGCAGCAGTGCCTTCGACTTGAGCTCGCTGGATATTAAGCTGTTCGACAAGAGCGGCAAGGAAATAGGGAGCACTAAAGTCGAGAGCCCAAAGAGGGGCAATAAGGTTGAGATACCCGCAAAAAACTTCGCAGACAGAGTTGAGATGACTGCGCATATTCAGCTTCCAAAGCGCGACCCCTTCACGCTCACCGGATCTGGCGGAATAGGCGGGAGCATCAATGTGTATAACGGATCGAGGCATTCGGGAAGAATCTTCATCTGCGACTACGATATGAATGCGCCTGAGCCAGACTATACCGCCCCTGTCGCCAAGACCAACCTGACTGCCAATGGCACCAAGCAGACGCTAATCTATCCGGGAAGTGTCTCAGCCGGCGGACAGATGCAATATTGCCTTGGAACTGCGTCCG
>CACZSV010000073.1 GCA_902783925.1 uncultured Coriobacteriaceae bacterium | reverse complement strand
GTTCTCTTTTTGGTAAGACCCCTTGTAGACTACGAGGTTGATAGGCTGCAGCTGTAAGGTGTGTAAGCATTTCAGGCGAGCAGTACTAATTGGTCGAGCTCTTCTTATTAATCATTCATTCGTAATCGTAAAGAGTTGTTGATCTACGCGCTATGCGACCTTCAGGGTGCTCCATCAGGGAAGCCCCTGGTGAGCTCAGTGTTTATGGAGGAGGGGGTACACCCGGTCCCATTCCGAACCCGGCAGTTAAGCCCTCCATCGCCGAACGTACTACGGCGGAAGGCCGTGGGAGAATAGGTCGATGCTGAGCTCTCCAGGGGTTTCCTGTTTTTGGCCTCTTTTCTAAAATCCGCTGTGTTTAATTGGGCGTTATCGTATTGCGCGCGACCTTCGCTTATTCCGGGTATATATGTACTCAGCTTATGTTAAGGGCCACAGCACGTGTCTGGACGGGCGATAGCTATAGCGGGTTAATGTACAAAACGTGTTGGAAATAATGTCTTTATTCCGGGTTAATGAACAAAACATGTTGGTAGTTTTGCCCAAATTTTCAGCTCAATCCCTGTAAATGCAGAGGCATGGCGCCTTGGAACATGCAGTCCATTCAGCTTCCATCGGATCTTTGTGATAAGTTGCTCACACGATTGCATTTTTGAACTCTTGCTTTGTGCGAGGGTGCGGCGTTGCTTCCTATCCTTCCTGGTGCAAAGGTGCATCCGGGAATCGCCGGAAGAGGTACACCTTTGTCCCGTAATGCGAAAGGTGTATCCGGGGAGCTCCGGAAGAGGTGCACCTTTGGCCCGAAACGCGAAAGGTGTACAGGAATGTTTTACACTCACTTGTTGAAGTGCGGACTTGTAACCGTTAACGTGCCGTCATTTGTTACTTGCTCTCTTGGTGGTAGTCTGCTCTTCAGTCAATTACGAGACGCGAAGACACGAAAGGTCGTTTGCGATGATCGATAGAGCTATGCTCGATTATGTGATGAGCCGCATCAGGCCACAAATCCAGGCCGACGGTGGCGATGTTGACATTACAGATGTCGATGATGAAGAGGGAATAGTCTATGTTGCGCTTCGGGGCGCATGTGTCGACTGCCCGCTTTCTGCACTTACGCTTTCTCAGGGCATTGAACGCGTCCTTCTGGAGCATGTGCCGGGAGTCACGCGTGTTTTGCCCGATATGCAGAAGACGGTAATCCACGATGAGGCAACTGGGGCAGACGTTAGTTTCGAGAACACGATCCACGTGACAAGGCTAGACGAAGACGGCAACATCATCGAAGAGAGCACCATGCCAGCAGGGCAGTAAGCATGCATGACATAGAAGTGACGAAAACGGAGGGATAACTCCTCCGTTTTCTGCTTTTTTCTCTTGGGGTTGGGCTTTGGGGCATCCCGTCGTTCTCACCTGTGAATCATTGGGAACTTGCCGCTTGCTGGTGTGCATCTAGCAGCCTTGCTTGCCTGCAGCTAAACTAACGTAGTGCAGTTTTCCTGATGCAGACAAAGGAGCGGTATCCATGAGCACATTCCTCAACAGCATTATTTCGCGTGCCAAGGCGCAAAAGAAGACCATCGTTTTGCCCGAAGGAAGCGACATTCGCACTGTTCAGGCCGCTCGCTCCATACTCGACCAGGGCATCGCCGATGTGATAATTCTCGGAACCGAAGAGGAAATCGCAGCTCATGGAATCGACCTTTCCGACGCGGCAATCATCAACCCGCTGACCAGCGATAAGCTCGATGCGTATGCGGCAAAATTCGCGGAGCTGCGTGCGAAGAAAGGCGTTACGCCCGAGCAAGCACACGAGCAGATGAAGGACGTGAGCTACTTCGGTGTCATGATGGTGTACATGGGCGACGCCGATGGCATGGTTTCTGGCGCCTGCCATTCCACTGCAGACACACTGCGTCCTGCGCTCCAGATCCTGAAGACAGCGCCCGGTACCAAGCTTGTGAGCTCGTTTTTCGTCGAGGATGTCCCCGACTGTGCATATGGCAAGGACGGGCTTTTCGTCTTTGCAGATTGTGCGCTCAATATCTATCCGGATGCAGAAGAACTCTCTGACATCGCCGTTGCTTCTGCGGAGAGCTTCCGGCAGCTGTGTGAGGCGGAGCCCCGCGTGGCGATGATTTCGTATTCCACCTATGGTTCCGGCAAGGGGGAGAGCGCACAGAAGATGCGCGAGGCCACCGCGTTGGCAAAAGAGAAGGCGCCCGACCTTGCGATCGACGGCGAATTGCAGGCGGACGCTGCGATTGTCGACACGGTCGCGGCTCTCAAGGCGCCCGGCTCGTCTGTCGCGGGAACGGCGAACGTTTTGGTATTCCCGAATATCGATGCCGGAAATATCTGCTATAAGCTAGTCCAGCGCCTTGCAAAAGCGGACGCATTCGGCCCCATCTTGCAAGGCGTGGCAAAGCCTGTGAACGATCTTTCGCGCGGGTGTTCTGCAGAAGATATCGTGGGCACGGTTGCCATCACCTGCGTGCAAGCACAGGCTCAACAAGCCGCACGTGAATCCTGAGCCGTCTTTTTCTCGCGGTGAGTTGCGTTATGCCGACTCACCGTCGACTCGCTCTGCGCTCAGCAGGCGGCGATGCGCTGACAGGCGACAAACGACTGCGCGAGATACTCCTCGACCGGCATTTCCGGCTCGGGCGCTTCGCCGTGGTCTTCTGTATCGAATGCGGCAAAGTCGAACGGGTAGCACGATTCCAACATTAATGACCCCTGAAACCCCGTCGTTTCGAGCGCGCGCATGAACCCGTTCCAGTCGACAGTGCACCCTTGCGCAAACGGCATGAGATGCTGATCATCTAACGCATCATTATCGTGAAGGTGCAAGGCGAATACGCGGTCTTTGTAATGCGTGAGCATCGAGAAATCCCCCGGATTCGAAACATTGGCATGCCCCGAATCAAAGCAGACACCCGCTGCCGGATTGTCATCGATGATTTGGTCTGCCAATCGAATCAGTCGTGCAGTGTCGTCGAGATTCTCGATGGCAAGACGCACGTTATGCGCGCGACAGTGGTTTGCTATGCGCCGCATCCTGCTCAAGAACAATGCTTCGCTGCCGCGCTGCGCTCCATGTTCTTCGTAGGGGTGAATCACGAGTGTGGGCACCTCGCAGACCTCGGCAAGCTCGATGCCTGCCATAGCCTTCGCGATAAAGTCCTCGGCGGCTTTTTCGTCATCGAGCCAAAGCGCGTCGGTTCCGTAGTAGGGGATATGCGCGTGCTCGATGAAAAGACCGTAGCGCTTGGCGAGCTCCACCTGCTCGCGTCTAGTGCCGTCGATGCCCGCAAAGGTCTCATCCCACCACGTGCAGATAGTCGTAAAACCCGCGTCGTGCATGAGTCGCATTTTCTCCTCGAAACTGCGCACGTATCCAAACCAGGTATACATTCCGTATTCGTGCTTCATGCTGTCAGTTCTCCAATTGCGTATTTGCTTTTAATCCGTTCAAGTTTGCGCTTCCAGGGCACGTAGATAATTGTGAGGAAGAATACCGTCGCTATGCAATGCACGAGGTCGTACGGTGCCCCAGCGGCATAGGTAAGCAGTATGCTTTGCCAGGTGATGGGCGAGATAAAACCAATGATATGCCAGGTATTGAGCAGAAAGCCGTAGAAAAATCCCGAGAAGAACCCGAAAACGAGCACGACGGATGTATGCTCGAGCCATCCTTTCTGCGCGAAAACGCCCGAGAGATACCCGATCATGCCCCAGGCATACATCTGCCACGGCGTCCAAGCGCCATGTCCAAAGAAGAAGTTCGAGACAAAGGCGGCGAGCGCCCCCACCATAAATCCGCTGCGCTTGCCAAAGACCGCCCCGGCAAGAATGCATATGGCCGAGACTGGTTTGAAGTCGACGAAGGGCGCAAAGAGTATTCTGCCGGCCGCGGCAAGTGCCGCGAGGACGACCGTCGGCATGATCTGGCGAAGCCCCGCTTGCTCGGATTCGTAATTTGCAAAGCAGATGGCAACGGCCGCAATGGCGAGCAAAGCGCTGACCAGGGCGCTCTGCTCGACGCCGAATGCGGCGAGCGCCAAAAGGCCCAGCGGCACGGCAATGAGAACCGGAATCTCGAGATGTTGCAGCACGCGACTCATGGCTATTCCTTGTCCTTGGCAAGCTCTGCCTGCATGAGTCGGGAGAATTCATCGTGGAGCGGCACGTAGAAGAGGTTTTCGCCAAAGAAATCCGCGCACGGTACCGTACAGGCGATCTCGCCATCGAAGACGAGCGATACGGTATCTGCCACGGCCTGTACAAAGGCGAGGTCGTGTGTGGAGAGAATGACGCTTCCGCCATCATCGCAATAGCGCCTGAGCGTATATGCGATATCGAGGCGCGCTGCCCCGTCGAGCCCCTTGGTCGGCTCGTCGAGCATGAGCAGCTGTGGCTTGGTGAGCATGAGCTTGGCAAACGCGAGCTTTTGCTGCTGGCCTCCGGACAGATCGTAGGGATGCTGGTTAATCTGGGCGGAAAACCCGTATTTTTCGATCATCTCGGCGGTTTCGGCGGGCGTGTACCCGCAGCGCTGCTCCCATTCGGCGAGCTCTTCAGCCACGGTATCGCATACGAAGAGTGTCTTGGGGTTCTGCGGAAGCAGAGCCTGCGAATTGAGTAGCGTGTTACGCAGCTTGCCGTGCTGGGGCCGGTGCACATTCGCGATGAGCTGCAGCATTGTGGATTTGCCCGAGCCGTTCCCGCCAAGGACGGCGTGCATGGAGCCCTGCTTGACCCGGAGGTTCGCATCGCGCAAGACGGGCCGCGCGTCGCGGCTGTATGCGAAGAAGACCTCGTCGAGCGTGACGACATCTTTGGCGTCCGCGCCAAGGACGGTGCCCGCCAGCCTCAATTGCCTGTCGGGATCGCCCTGCTGCTTGAAAACGGACATGTCCGCGAATTCGAGGCCGTCGCTACTGAGCCGTATGCAGCTCGTCGCGTAATCGACGATCGCCTCCGGCGTGTGCGTCGAGACAATGACGGTGATGCCGAGCTCACGGTTGATGCGGAACAGCGCGTGCAGGAAGTTTTTCTCTGCCACGGGGTCGAGCTGCGCTGTCGGCTCGTCGAGCAGGAGCAAGCGCGGCTGCATGGCCAGCACTGCAGCGAGGTTGAGCATCTGCTTTTGCCCGCCGGAAAGCTCGGCGCAGGCGCGATGCATCCATGGCTCGATGCCAAAAAAGTGGGCGACCTCTGCCACGCGCACATGCATGGTGCTCGAATCGAGGCCCAGATTCTCGAGCCCAAAGGCGAGCTCGTGCCACACCGTATCGCAGACAATCTGGTTATCTGGGTCCTGAAAAACATAGCCAACCTGCGGATCCGGCTCGACGTCTTGCATGAAGGCGAGTTCTTTGCCGAATACTTCCACGCGGCCGTGACGCGTGCCAACGGGCGCGATCTCTGGCTTGAGATTACGCATGAGCGTCGTCTTGCCAATGCCGGTGGCTCCCACGAGAATCACGAGCTCGCCCGCCTCGATACTCAGGTTCAGATTCGAAAATGTCGGGTCAGCATTGGTATAGGCAAAGCCAAAATTGCTCAGCTTCAGCGCCTCCATCGAGCCCACTCCTCTCCTTCGAGCAAAAACGGAAATGCCATGAGCAGGGCAAAGAGAAGATATCCCGGCTCGGGGGTAATCGGGTTCATCGTGGGGTAGAACCAAAAGGTGCTGCGTGCGTGCCATGCGACGAGTATGCAGCTTGCGACGAGCAGCGCCAGCACGATGCTCGCGACCCAATCGCGGCGATGCATTCTGTGCGTCAGGTAGGTGCTGCGTTTTGTCTTTGGGTTCCAGCCCCGTGCGCGCATGGCGTCGGCCGTCTCGAGCGAGTCTTCCATACTCCAGCTCATGAGGACGGTAATCTGGCGCGCGCGTTCGGCTAGGCGCTGCCTGCGCGTGGCGCCTTCTTGGGCAGGTGCACAGCATTCCTGCGCGACATTCACCTGATTTCCGCGCAAGACGAACTTGGGGACCAAGCGCATGGTCATGGAAACCATGAGCGAAATCGTGGGCAGCGTATTACCCATGACGCTCATGACCTTATCTGCGGTGAGTACGGACGAGGCATTCGAAAACCAGAGCATCACGCTCACGAACATGAATCCCATGCAGGCGCCGTAGCAGATGCTCTCGAGATAGATTCTCATCACGCCAAAACGCGCGATTTCCGTTGCGCCGGCAGCAGAGAATATTGGGTTCAAAATGGCGATGAGCGCAACGAGGGGCAGCTGCCAGGCAAGCGTGCGCAGAGTGCGCCGCCATCCCACTAAAAAGACATGGTAGGCAAGGGCGCCTGCAAAGGAAAGCCCCGTGAGCACCGGGTGCAGCACAGCCATGCAGAATATGAGCACGATGGCAAAATATGCCACAGCCAACGCCGGATGAAAGGCGTTGAATGCGGACGTGCTCGAGGGTAGACCGATGCCCAGCGGCGTGGGGCCGGTGTTTTCGTTACTCGTAGATACCATGGATCAGCCGTTAGTCGTGTACCACCAGATGACGGTGTCGCCGTCGTGTACGGTGTAGCTGCTGCACGAAGTGCCGATGTAATCGGTGCTGTTCACGCCGTATCGCCAGCCGGTTGTGCCAGAGAACCTACTGTCCATCTCGGCCAAGCCGCCAATGGCTGCCACGTATATGCCGTATTGGGTGTTGCGCGCGTTGACGGAAATGCCAACCTGATCGCATGCGGCGACGAGCGCATCGTAGACGCTCGCGCCGGCAGGCACGCTCGTGGTGACGTCTGCAGAGACCGAGCCGTCCGCCTCGCTGCTATCGATGGTGACGCGCACGGTAA
The DNA here is from genome assembly GCA_902783925.1 of uncultured Coriobacteriaceae bacterium. Taxonomy (GTDB): domain Bacteria; phylum Actinomycetota; class Coriobacteriia; order Coriobacteriales; family QAMH01; genus QAMH01. Next base: position 1,063 of record CACZSV010000073.1, on the reverse strand, counting down.
TGGTGGAGGGGTCAGCCTGTGGTCCGGGAGCGGGGGCGGGCGTACCGGAATCCTGCGTTGCGGTTCCACCCGATTGCCCAGCTGCTGGCGAGCCACCCTGAGCTACAGAAGAGGTGGCGGCGCTTGCAGAGCTCGATGCAGGGGCAGAGCTCGAGGAAGCAGCTGATGACGATGAAGCCCGCGAAGACTGTGTGCTCACAGAAGGAGCGGCTGAAGAAGACGCGGCCTTGGAGCTCGCGTTGTTCGCGTTGCCGCCTCCGAAAAGTGCCATGACGCTCACGACGATGAGCGCGATGAATGCAACGGCAAGCACGCCAAAGATGATGGGGCGCTTCGAGTTGCCCGTACCCGCTTGCTGCGCTTGCGTGTCTTGCGGTTGGGTCTCGCCACCTGGCGCTACGCGCGTGTCTTGCGAAGCGGGCTCGTTGCCTGGTGTTATGCGCGCGTTTTCGTCCTTAGACGTCTCTTCGTGCTTATCTTGTTCGTCTGCCATATGAAGCTCCTGTTCCGTTTACGGCCGGTCTTGGTTTGCGGCGTCTGTGTTCGTGTCTGATGCTGGCTCATCAGGCTCTTTGTTGGAATTATCGTCTTCAGACGATTCCGAGTGTTCTTTCGGCTTGGGTTTTCGCAAAGAAACTCTGCGCTTGTGGATCGCGAGCACGGCAAGCGTCACCAAGCCGGCGACGCCAACGGCAATGCCAACCCAGGCAAGCCATGGGGTCGATTGCGGGGTACTTGCGGTTTCCTCGTCCACTGTCTCTGCTGCTGCGCTCGAGCTCGAGCTGCTCGAAGAAGAGCTGCTCTTTGAGCGTGTGCTGCTGCTTGTGGAGCGGGCCGAAGACGAGCTCGTGTTCGCGGTGGTACCAGACACCCTGGTTGCTCCTCCCGCGACTCCACTGGATCTGCCTCCGCCGGAGCTACCGCCAGAAGCACCGCTGTCGGATCCATCGCCGGAGTCTCCGCCACCGCCAGGGTCGCTGCCCCCGCCGCTGCCGCTCACGAACTTGAAGAGATGGCCGGAATCGTTGCGGTAATAGAGAGCTCCGGATGTGTCGCAGATCAC
>CACZSV010000072.1 GCA_902783925.1 uncultured Coriobacteriaceae bacterium | reverse complement strand
CCGCAGTTGCGTGCTATTATCTGTGATATGGAATTGAAAGAGCGTACAAACACCCAAACCGGCCTCACGAGCGTTGAGGTCGAGACACATGTTGCTGCTGGCGAGGTGAATATCAACGCCGATGTCCGCACGCGCACGATTCCGCAGATCTTCTACAGCAATATTTGCACGCTGTTCAACCTGGTGAATATCATTCTCGCCATCGCGATTTTCTGGACGGGGTCGTATAGAAACCTTCTGTTCATGGCGATTATCATCTGCAATATCGTCATCGGCATTTTTCAAGAAGTTCGCTCCAAGCTCACTATCGATCGGCTGTCGGTTATCACGTCGACAAAAGCACATGTGATTCGAGATGGCCAGCGCAGCGATATCGCGCTTTCCGAAATTGTCCTCGGCGATATTGTCGTCCTCGATCGCGGTGATCAAGTCCCATCGGATTGCATCGTCGTCGAGGGAAAGTGCAGCGCAAACGAAAGCCTGCTCACCGGCGAATCCGACCTCGTGTCTAAAGCGCCCGGAGATGAGCTATTTTCGGGCAGCTTCATCAGCGCGGGGTCGTGCGTTGCGCAGGTCGTTGCCGTTGGCGTCGATAACTATGCGACAAAGATCAACAATGCGGCAAAAGTGCACCGCAAGGTTCGTTCGGACATCATGGAATCTCTCAACAAGATCATTCGCTTTGTGACGGTGCTCATCGTTCCTCTGGGAGTTGCTCTTGTTGTCAAGGAGATAAACTTTGGTGGCGGTACGCTGCAAACCGCGATTCTGCATACGTCTGCTGCCCTCGTCGGCATGATCCCCCAGGGGCTCATCCTTTTGACCTCTGCCGTTCTCGCCGTCAGCGTTGTTCGCCTGGCGCAACACCAAGTGTTGGTCCAGGAGCTGTATTGTGTGGAGACCTTGGCACGTGTCGATGTCGTCTGTCTTGACAAGACAGGCACCATCACAACAGGCGAGATGAAAGTTGACGAGGTCATTCCCTTCGACGGCGTTTCCTATGATGATGCGCTCCACGCTCTTGTGGCTCTTGTCTCGTTGTCCAAGGACGAAAACGAAACGGCCAAAGCGCTTCATAACTATGTCTCGGCTCTCAAAGAACGCCCCGACGCACCAAAAGCCATTGCGGGTCAGACGAGGGTCGTCCCGTTTTCTTCCGAGCACAAGTACTCAGGCGTGTGCTATGGCAGCGAGGCCGGCAATTATGCGATTGGCGCGGCGGAATTTGTGCTGAAGGGCTCGGATTCATTGCCAGCTGCGCAGGAAACCATCAGTCGCCTGGCTGGCGTGCGCCGCGTGCTCGTGCTCGCACGCGTTGACGATTTCGATGACGAGGATGCCATCACGGGCAGCATCGAACCCCTTGCTTTTGTCTTTATCAAAGATGTTGTTCGCGCAACTGCGGCGCAGACCCTTGGCTTTTTCAAGGAACAGGGTGTGCGCATCAATATCATCAGCGGCGACTCTGTAGAGACGGTTGCGAACATTGCCGCGACTGTCGGCGTGCCAGACGCCGACCATTGCGTGGACATGAGCACTATCACGACGCAAGAAGAGCTCGAGAAAGCGGCACGTGAATGTCGCGTATTCGGCCGCGTGAGCCCCGCTCAGAAAAAGCAGCTCGTTGAAGCGCTGCAGAAACAGGGCCATACGGTTGCCATGACGGGCGACGGCGTCAACGATGTGCTCGCTTTGCATACGGCGGATTGCTCGGTTGCCATGGGAAGCGGTTCTGATGCCGCCCGCAGCGTTGCTCAGCTCATATTGCTCGACGACGATTTCGCCTCGATGCCCCATGTCGTTGCCGAAGGGCGGCGTTCCATCAACAATCTGCAACGTTCTGGTTCTCTGTTCCTTGTCAAGACGATATTCTCCGCGCTCATGTCGCTGCTGTTCATTTTCATCGTTGCGTACAACTACCCGTTTGTGACCATTCAGCTTTCGCTCATCGATGCGTTCACGATCGGCCTGCCGTCGTTCGTGCTCGCGCTCGAGCCAAACCACGAGCTCATACGCGGCGAGTTCTTGCGCAACGTTATTATCAAGGCGATTCCAGGTGCTATCTGCGTCGTGCTCGCAGTGGTTATCTCGGTGATATTTGGATATTTCAACGGGCTGAGCCAAGAGCAATTCTCGACGCTTTGCGTGATTCTGACCTGCGTTGCTGGTGTGAATCTGGTCATCAGACTCTCCATCCCGTTTAATCCGGTGCGTGTGTGCTTGCTCGTGGTGATACTCCTTGGTCTGGCTATCGGCATCTTCTTCATGGGCCCGATTTTCATGCTGACGCCGTTCTCGTTCGAGATGGTGATTGCAACTATCATTCTCGCGGTTCTTATTAGCATCCTGTTTAACTGGCTCTTCAACATCGCGATTCGCCGCCAAGCGGCCTATTTGGCAGGCCTCGAGCAATAACGGCTGAAAGGCGTGGGCGCGTACGCGCCGAGAGCGCTCGCCAATGTGAATTGCTGCGCGACTAATTCTGCGTTCGAGCATCGATACTTTGGAATTGAATGAAAGTGCCTCATGCCAATTTTAGGCAGAGGATACAAAGGCTAGCCGTATTGTGGGTTTTGCGATAGTTTAGGCAAAGCAGGTGTATGGATGGCGGAGTAAGCGATGGGAGAGGGTAGTATGGATTATTCAGTCGAATTGTCACATGCGCTAAAGCGTGCAGGTGCTCTATGTGCATTGCTATTTGCCTGCGCGTTCTTAATGCTCGGAATAGTCCCGAGCGCGCAGGCGGCAAGTTTGCCGCAGCTCGCCAGCGACAAAACCACGCCAGAAGGGGCAATTCCCGTTTCGGTCAGGGTTTCCCTCGATCAGCCAAAGGTACGCGAGGATTCGCTTCGTCTCATCCGTGAATACCGTGCAGAAGCTTATGATGAGGGCATCGTCACCTTACCGGCTGGCATGACACGCGATGAGTACCTGACGGGTTTTGGGTGGGATGCCGGTTTGGAGCAAATTGCCGTACAGCGCGGCCTCGAGGCAAACTTGGTTGTTTCGCATACCCGTCCTAACGGTGAGTCTTGTTTTTCTGCAAAAACGGACACGACGACATCCTATGGCGAAATCCTCGCCTGGCCAGGAAGAAGTATTGCAACCGGCTTCTCAATATGGAAAACAGAGAAGGCGGATTACATAAAGAAGATTCACGGTGAGTCCGGATATGGAGAGACTGGCCACTACGAGGCGCTTATCAATCCAAGAAATACTGCGTATGGTTTTGCGGCTGTAACTGTGCCGGGATCTCACTACGGTTCGTGCGCATGTGGCGAGTCCGGTAGCTGGGCTGCAAATGACCAGTCCGTTGGATATGCAGGCGATTACGACGCTGTTGTGAACATCGTCAACTCGAGCGATCTTTCTGCGAAAATCGATGTCAGCACTTCAAAGAAGACTATTGGACCGGGCAAGACGACCCAGTTGAATATCGGAGCGACTCTGTCCACGCTGCCAGATGTGAAGGCGTGGGTCGAGCCAAGCAAGGCGTCGTTTATCTCGATTAATCCCGAAGTGGCAACGGTCGATTCGAATGGCGTGGTGACGGGAGTTGCCGAAGGAAAGGCACAAATCTCGACGCTCGTTGGCGACCAAGGGGTCGGTATCGATATCAATGTGTCGTATAAAGAGGAGATGTATCGCCTGTATAACCCCAATTCTGGCGAGCACTTCTATACGTCGGACTGGAGCGAGACCACGTATTTGTCCAGTCTGGGCTGGCGCTACGAGGGCGTCGGCTGGTACGCCCCGACTGATTCGAGCACGCCCGTGTACCGCATGTACAACCCGGTTGCAGGCGAGCACCACTATACGCCGGACGCCGCCGAGCGCGACATGCTGGTGGATGCCGGTTGGAACTACGAGGGCGAAGGCTGGTTCAGCGATGATGCGCACACCACGCCGCTCTACCGCGACTACAACCCCAACGCCTTTGCGAACAACCATAACTACACGGTGGAGTGAATGAGCATCAGTATCTGGTGAGCCTGGGCTGGCGCGATGAGGGCATCGGCTGGTATGGGCTGGCGCGATGAGGGCATCGGCGTTTGACTGCAGCGCGAGAGGCGATATTAGTGCCTCTCGCGTAAGCCTCCTTGGGTGAGTCGAAGGGCTGGCCACGAGGTCTGCCCCGCCGCCTCTTTCTGCTAACTCATTCCGGTGGTTTCGCACCGCCGTTGCGCGGTATAATCCCCTCCATTATGTTGCCGCGATTCCATTGGTCGGACATCACGACCGTAGGGCACTACCTCGGAGTGCTCATATTGCTTACAGGTGCGCTCATGGTCGTACCTGCGCTTGTGGCGTTGGCCTTTGGCGAGGCGCGCCAGGGTGTTGCATTCGTGTGCGGAATGGGCGTATGCGCAACGCTCGGCTCGCTATTGCGGCTTCTCAAATCGTACAAGATCGACAGGCGACGCTCCTTGCTTCTTGTGGGCTTCGCATGGATTGTCATCGGTGTTATCGCGGCGGTTCCCCTGTTCCTTTCCGGATCGTTTTCCTCGCCTTTCGACGCCTTGTTCGATTCTGTGTCCGCACTCACCACGACAGGACTGACTCTGGCCCAAGATGTCGATTCCCTGGGGTATTCCCAGATTACATGGCGCGTGCTCCTCACGTTTGCAGGAGCGCAGGCGGTGATTGTCATTGCCATGTACTACGGTTTTTTTGGCCAAGGAGCTCAGCCGTTTGTGATGGAAGGACGCAAAGATGGCGAGCGCGGACGTCAGCGTATCAGCGAAAGCTGGCGCATGGTCGCACGAGTAATCGGGGCCTTTGCGCTTTTTGGCACACTTGCTGCTTCAATTGTCTGTTTTACTCTGGGCATGTCTGTTCCCGATGCGATCATGAACGGCTTTTGGCTTGCCTTTAACGCGACGAGCACGGGAGGCTTTGTACCCCACACCTCCGACCTTGTGTATTATCACTCGCTTGCTCTTGATATCGTGCTGTGCATCTCGATGTTTGCGGGAGCCCTGAGCTTTGGCATTTTCGTGTATCTCAGGCGTGGCAAATACCAGCGGGTTACGAAGAACTCCGAGCTACGCACCTACATGTTCTGGATTGTATTCCTCGTTGTGTTTGTCACCTTTGTCATGACGCGCGAAGGGATTGTTACCAGTATCCAGGGATTGCTCGTGAATGGCATGTTCACGGTCATCTCTACTGCGACGACCAGCGGCATGCAGACGGTGTATCCCGAGCAGATCGGTCGCACGCTCAGCGACGGTGTTGTCATATTGCTCTGCGTTGCCGCGATGTTTGGTGCCTGCGCCTATTCAACAGGCGGGGGCATCAAGGTCATTCGCATACTGCAGGTTCTGCGCTGGATTGGCGTTGCAATTCTTCGCAGGCTCTTACCGAGCAATGCGCATGTTCGCATGAAATACGATCATTTTGGTCCGCAGACCTTGACTTCAAAGGACGCGACTCTCGCCATGACCGTTTTCATTCTCTATCTTATTACGGCGGCTATCGGATCCATGTTTTTCATTGCCCACGGAAATGACGCGCTCAGCTCCGTACTCGAGGCGATTTCATGTGTTTCGAATTGCGGTATATCCACGGGTGTCGTTCATCCGAATATGGCGTTTGATCTTAAAGTCGTCTCACTCTTGCTCATGTGGCTCGGGCGTGTGGAGTTCATTGCGCTCATCGCTGCAATAGTGGGAATCGTGCTCTCTCTTCATCCAGCCAATCTGTTCAGCAACCGCCGATCAAAACTGCTGAGGGAACAGAAGAGCAAGAATTCCGGGGGTACGGCGTGGAGAAGGCGCAAGCAGCAAAAGTCCACAACTACCATGGGCGTCCTGGTGGTATGTGCACTTTCCCTTGCGGCTTTGTCGGTGTCTGTCATACCCGCGGCAACGGCGGCGCCCGGTGATTCAGGTGGTCCACAGGTATCCGTGCAGGATGTGCCCGCGCTCAGCGATACCGAGACGTACCATACCGTTGCCGTCGAAGCGCTTCTCACGTCGAGCTCGCGCCTCGACGGGAAGGATGTCGTTTTCACGGCCGAAGCTGTTGGGCAAGCAATTATCGCCGATGACAAGCACGTATGGGTCAACGTGAAGAGCGATGGCGCCATGATCGGCGTGTATATGTCAAAAGAACTCGCGGCAAATATTGCCAATTACGGCGGCTATGCTCGTCGAGGCGATACTATCGAGGTCAAAGGCACCTACCATCTTGCCTGCACCGACCATAATGACGAGCTCGAAGTGCATGCCGATGCAGTTACTGTTACCCAAGAGGGCGCGCATTGGGATGTTGCCTGGAGCCCAGCGGTTCTTGCAATCGGTATTCTTTTGATATTTGTTGGCGCAGGTTTGTATGCGCTGCGGATGTTCTTGTTGCGGGGAAGACGCAGAAAGCACGATATCTGATGAAGCGTACAATGGGTAAGCGGATTGGAGACGGAGTGTGAAAGCGACAATACAAAAGAGCGTGACAAAGAAACAGCATCCGCTAATGGGAATGATCGTGGCGCTTGCGTCGATATGCGGTTTTCTCGCCGTGCTCGTGCTCGTCACCATTCTTATTCACTTTGTCATGATGTAGGTGCGCAGACGTGTTCAGGCGACTCCACCTAGACGACTGGCGAACCATAGGCCATTACCTGGGCATGCTCATCTTGCTCGTTGCCTTGTCTATGCTGCCTGCATTTGCGCTCGCCTTGTGCCTGGGTGAATACACCACCGCCGTCGATTTCATGATTTCCGCGGGAATAACGGGAATCGTCGGTGGGCTTTTGCTGTACTGTCGAGTGACGCCCGCAAAGCTCGATTGGCGTCAGTCTCTTATGATTACCGGTCTATGCTGGGTCATTCTCTCGGTTTTCGGCGCGCTGCCTCTATGGATGTCCGGGCATTATGCGAGCTATCTCGACTCGTTTTTCGAGACAGTGTCTGCGTTCACGACAACTGGCATGTCGCTTGCGATCGACGTCGACCATATGGCGCTCTCGCTTACGATGTGGCGATGCACCATGCATCTCATCGGCGGTATCGGCGTAGTCGTGCTGGCCCTTGCTCTCGGAATTTTTGGCACGGGCTCGGCTGCTGCAACTTTGTATCGAGCAGAAGCGCGCTCTGGCCAGGTCATGCCCGAAATCAAGCAGACATCGCGTTTCATTCTCAAGGTAGCGATTGTGATAGTGGTTGCGGGTACGCTTGCGTGCTTCGTTCCGTTCCTCATTTCTGGACAAGAGCCCTTGCGGGCCGCGCTCAATGCTTTTTTTGTCACGGCATCTTCGTTTTCCACGGGCGGCATGACAGATTCCGGATCGGGAATTATCGGATATCACTGCTGGCCTATCGAGTGCATAGCCGTTGTGCTCGCCGCCTTTGGTTGCGTCAACTTCACCTTATATGGCGATCTTTGGAAGGGCGTCTATAGTCGCTTTTTCAAGGATATCGAGATTAGGACAATTGTTGTTTGGGTAACGGGACTTGCCCTGATCATGGCGTTTGCGCTTATGGGGTCGTACTTCACGACGATGGGCGGTATGGTCAGGCGAGGGCTCTTCGAATTGCTCTCGGGAGCGTTCAACCTCGGGTTTTCAACACTGCATGCAGGACAGATACTGTTTGCGATGGGCTCCGGCGCCCTGTTTGTCATCATTTTGGCGATGACGATTTGCGGGTCCGCATCTTCTGCATCGGGCGGTATCAAGGCGCTTCGCATCGGTCTCATCACCCGCTCGCTCGTACAGACGATGCGCGAGGCGCTCGCGCCAGATAGAGCGCAGCCGCGTACGTTTTACTACCAGCGGGGCAAGCATTTGCTGAGCTCGGAGCTTGTCTCTTCTGCAATGATCATCATGCTGCTGTACGTAGCCCTCTATGCTGTTGGTGCGATTGCGGGTATCGCCTATGGCTACGATGCTTTGCCCTCGATTTTCGATTCGGTGTCCGCCGCCTCGAATACGGGGCTTTCCCTTGGTGTCGCGAGTCCGGAGATGCCTAAACCCCTCGAGGTTATTTACATCATTGAGATGTGGCTTGGCCGTCTTGAGTTTATCGCTATCTTCGCAATGGTCGTCGAGTTTTTCGCGTTTCTCATTCCACAAAGACGTTCGAAATGGTGGGCGCGTAAGAAATGAGAACGTCGGTGTACAGGAAAGCTAAGCATTCGGGCACCCTTGCGCGTGCACTGGTGCTTGCCGTCTTTGCATGCACGATTGCATCTCTTGCCGCGTTGATACCCGTGGCGTACGCAGCTCCGCAATCGAGTGACGCTGCAAATACCGGCGGTCTTGATATCGGGACTCTCTCTGACCGCTACGATTCTTTGAATAAGCTCGAGAATTCGCTTAATGAAGAAGAAAGCGTGGTCATTGATACGCGTGTGGCCGTTTTAGTTTCTGTGAACCGCGCACTCGACGGAAGCGAGGTCCGCTTTACGGGCGAGGTCGTGGGCGATATCGTCAATGCGGAAAACGGCTACAAGTGGATTAATGTCATGGGCTCTGCCAATAACGTGATTAGCGTGCATGTGACAGACGAACAGGCGAAGCTCGTGCAGCATATTGGGAATTATCACAATTCTGGGACTGTTCTGCGCGTCACTGGCGAATACCATGTTGCATGTCCTAAGCACCAAGGCGAGCTTGATGTGCATGCGTCGAGCATCGATCTCGTCGATGCGGGCGGCCCAGTCGAGCATCTGCTCAATAGTGGCAGGGTGCTTGCGGCCATAATGCTCGTTATGCTCGCCCTTATTGTGCTGTCGACCTTCATAATATTGAGATTGCGCAGAGGAAGGCGGACCGATCCTTGATTCCCTTTGAACGTTTGGTGTGTGCCGAACAGACGCGCGAAGAGTTCGAACGCATACAGAAGAAGCTTTCCAAAGCGGGAAAGCCCTGCGTCCTCGGTTGCGTTGTCTCTCTTGACCGAAGCCTTCCCCTCGTGCGAACGGTGCAAGAAGAATTGCGCGCCGAACTTACCGCCTCAATCAAGAAAAGCGAAGATAGCATTGTTGCTGTGGGGGATTGGGTGGCATTATGGCAGCCAAAAGACCACGAAAGGGCTGTTATCGAGTGCGTTTTGCCGCGCAGAAGCGAAATCGCGCGTGTGAAACGCATTGGGCGAGAGCGTCAGCCGCGCCGCCAGGTTTTGGCGGCAAATGTCGACAGCGTGCTCATTTGTCAATCACTCACGGGCGAAGGCGTGGATATGCGCTTGCTCGTGCGACAAATGGCTGCGGTCGCGGGCTGCGGTGCGCGTCCGGTGTTCGTGCTCACGAAAAGCGACTTGGTAGATGAGGCCATGGTTGCGAGCACGGTAGCTCATATCGCCGCCATTGCCCCCGATGTGCCCACCTTTGTCATCTCCTCGCTTGATGCCGATTCCGTAGAGCTCGTTCGATCTTGCTGCAAGCCTGGGACTGTTGTGATGCTGCTGGGGGAGAGCGGCGTTGGCAAGTCATCGCTGGTCAACGCACTGCTTGGAGAGCAGGCTGCGGAGGTAGGAGATGTCCGCTCGTCCGATGACAAAGGACGGCACACCACGGTGGCACGCCGTATGCTCGCGTGTCCGGATGGAGGAATCCTCATCGATGCTCCTGGTTTGCGCACGCTGCAGATTCTCGATATGAAGCGCAGCTTGCGCCGCGCGTTTTCGGATGTTGAGGAAGCAGCGCTCGGATGCAGGTTTCGTGACTGCACGCACACGGACGAACCGGGTTGCGTGGTGCGTGAAGAGATCTCGCCAGAACGCCTTGCGGCATATCGCGCACTCGCATCGAGCAAGCAGTTTGCGTAGGCGTCGGGACGCGTTGGATCCCGCCCCTGCTTTCTCGTAACGACGCGGCCCCACCCGCGATGGGTTGGCAATTCTCTATGGGTAAGTTATTCTTTGTAAGCTATTAAGCGACAAGCGTTTTGCACGTGAAATGCTGTCGAGGGGAAGGGTTTTTAATGAGCAAAAGCGGCAATCTCACAATTGTGCTCCAGGCTGGTGGCGAATCTCGCCGCATGGGGCGTAGCAAGGCGACGGTGCCTTTCTTGGGAGAGCCGCTCATCTGGCGTGGCATCAACCGTCTGCTTCCTCTAGCCGACGAGTTCATCATTACGACGAACGAACCTCAAAACCTTTCCTTTCTCAATGACCTCGTTGAGCTTGGCAAGATCCGGCTGGTCACAGATGCCTATGAGCAACGTGGGGCACTGCGCGGCGTGTACACGGCCATCAACGCCGCATCTAAAGATTTTGTTGCGCTTGTCGCCTGCGATATGATTTTTCCTTCGCGTAATCTCCTGAGCGCGGAGCTGGCGGCGATGATGGACGAGGGCACAGACGCAGCCGTCCCAAAGACGCAGCATGGCTACGAGCCATTTCACGCGGTGTATCGCCGCTCAACCTGTTTGCCGGTTGTCTATGCTGCCGTAGAAGCAGGCGAAATCAAGGCCAACGCCTGGTTCGATCGCGTGCGCGTGACTGAGTTCGATTCCGAGGCCGTTGCCAAGGCAGAACCTCGCGGCGGATGTTTTATCAATGCGAACACGCCCGAAGAGCTTGCAGAAGCCGAGCGAAAAATACTCGAAGGCGTGATGTCCGAGCGCAAAGAATTCGGTGCGTAACCGCCCAACTTGCCTATTTCTTAAAATACCCTGAAATACCGCAGAGAAAATGTGGTAAAACTAGTGCTTTACCAGCAAATACATTATTACTGTTAGTAGATTTATTTTTTCATGCGAGGAAACGGGGAATTTATGAACAACAATGGTTATAACAGGCCCGTTCCGCCATATGGCGCGACGCAAGACGAGCACACCACCCGGCACGCGACATATGGATCGGAATATGCAGGGACAAACAGCTCGGGTACGAAGAAGGCATCTGGCGGCGGTGCAAAGTCGTTTTTCATAGGCTTGCTCGGAGGCGTTGTCTCCATTGCGCTCGTGCTCTGTCTGGGGACGTTCACGCCAATTCTCAATGCATTCAAGGGCGGTACGGTGACTTCGAACAACGGCAACATCACCATTAACGCCTCGGGTGAGGATACGAGCTTGGCTCAAGCTGTCGCTGCCAAGGCAATCGATTCGTGCGTGACGATTTACGTGTATTCGGACACGTCGTCTGATTGGAGCCAGTACTTTGGCACGGGCGGCAAATCCTCGAATAGTCCGAGCGCCTTGGGAAGCGGCGTCATCATTGCCCATGAGGGACAGGATTACTACATCGTCACGAACTATCATGTTGTGCAGGGAATCTCGCGTGCAGAAGTGAAGATTGGCGATAAGCGGTATGAGGCGACGTCGGTTGGCTACGATGACGATACCGACCTTGCGGTTATCAAAGTCACGACGAGCGACGAGCTCAAGATGATGGAGTGGGGCGATTCCTCGAAAATCGCCGTCGGCCAGTGGGTTATGGCAATCGGCTCGCCATATGGCTATGAGCAGACGGTGACCACGGGTATTGTCTCCGCGTTGTATCGCTCGGACGTCCTTCAGGGCGAATCCGGAACTGGCTCTACGGTCTATACCGATATGATTCAGACCGACGCCTCGATTAATCCCGGCAATTCAGGCGGTGCTCTCGTCGATGCAGACGGAAAGCTCATCGGCATTAATACGTATATCTCGTCGACCTCGCAGTCGAGTGCGGGCCTCGGGTTTGCCATTCCCGCGAGCACTGCAAAGCGCGTTGCCGAGCAAATCATGTCTGGCCAGACGGTGACGCATGCATTTTTGGGAATCACCATGAAGGCTTCAACCGATCCTGCTGGTGTTGCGGTTTCTTCGGTCTACAAGGACACGGCTGCGGCAAAGGCAGGTCTGCAGACGGGAGATGTCATTACCAAGATCGATGGCAAGAGCATCACCTCCCCGAATGCCGTGAGCATTGCCGTGCATTCGAAGAACGTGGGCGATTCTATTGAGATTACCTACGTGCGTAATGGTGTGGAGAACACCGTAACGGCGACACTCGGCTCTGATGATGCCAACACTAACGAGTACGCTGAAAACGGGGCACCTCCCACGCAGAACCAGAACAATAACGGCAATGGTTACTCCGGTAACGGCAGTGGCGGTAGCGGCAACAACGGCTTTGGCCTTGGCGATCTGTTCGGCTTTGGCATGGGCGGTTCCGGCTCGGGCGGTTCCGGCTCGAGCTCCGGCAACAGTGGCAGCGGGAGCTTCTGGAATAATAAGTAAACGATGCTGCGGACTCCGACGCTTTGCGTGCAGGTGTGCAACGTGAGGAGCTGTAATAAACGTTCCTGAGCAAAAAGAGGGCGAGGGCCATACGGCTCTCGCCTTTTTTGCTGTACCGTCCAACGCTGCTGAAAAACGTAATAGATACTAGCTAAGCGAAATATGCAGATAAACAGAGCGGTTTTGCTGAGCAAACGCATCAGATTGCGAGTAGTATTGATT
>CACZSV010000071.1 GCA_902783925.1 uncultured Coriobacteriaceae bacterium | reverse complement strand
CTGGCGGAGGGACAGGGATTCGAACCCTGGAGACGGCTCAACACCGCCTGACGGTTTTCAAGACCGTTGCATTCAACCGCTCTGCCATCCCTCCGCATTCGACAATGCGTCGAGGCATTATTCTACGCGAAAAGCGCCCCGACTGCTTGCTTAAGATAATCGGCGATTTTTGGATCTTTCATCGCCTGCGCAACGTTCGCTGCAATCCACGAGGGGACCGTGCCTGTATCGTAGCCGCTTGCCGGATCGATGACGAGCGCATAGACCTCTTCACGCTCGAGAAGCTCGACCAGCGCATCGGTGAGCTGAATCTCTCCACCCGCACCCGGCTCAGTCGTTGCGAGTATTTCCATGACCGCAGGCGAAAGCAAATACCGCCCAAAAATCGCGAGATTACTCGGCGCCTCCTCAAGGGGCGGTTTCTCTATCATCTGGGAAACTTTCCAGGTATTGTCTCCCAGATCTTCTCCGCCAATGACGCCAAAGCGGCTCACTTCGTCTTCGGGCACGGGAACGACTGCGATGACGCTCGCATTGCCGTGGGCCTTCGAAATCTCCACCATCTTCGGGCACATCTCGTTATCGGGAACGAGTACATCGCCCAACATGACGAGAAACATGTCATCGCCGGTCTTTTGCGCCGCAGTATGCACCGCATGCCCCAGGCCAAGCGGCTCGTCTTGATACACATAGCTCACCGGCAGATTTCCAGCATATTCAACAGCATCGGCATAGGAATCCTTGCCTACGCGGCGCAAATGCTCGACGAGCGCATCGTTGGGCGTGAACTGGTTTTCGATCGATTTCTTATCTTCGCTGTTGACGATAACGACCTCGTCGGCTCCCGCGCTCAAGGCCTCCTCGACGATATATTGGATAGCCGGCTTATCGACAACCGGAAGCATCTCCTTGGGCTGCGCCTTCGTCGCCGGCAAAAAACGACTTCCCAAACCTGCCGCGGGTATAACTGCCTTCATGTTCCCTCCTAGATGCGCTCCGCGATTCTTTCTCCCATTTCGCGCGTCCCCAAGATGAGCGATGCAGGAGTCTCCTCGCTGGCTATATCGAACGTTCGCCAGCCCTCGGCAAGCGCGCCGTCTACCGCATCCCCAATCGAACGCGCGGCGTCTGCCATGCCAAAACTGTACTCCAGCATCATAGCAGCCGATTGAATCTGACCAATGGGATTCGCGATGTTTTTCCCGGCAATATCAGGAGCAGAGCCATGGCACGGTTCGAAGAGCGCGTTGTCCTGACCGAGGGAGGCCGACGCCAGCAGCCCCAAAGACCCCGCAAGCACAGAGGCCTCGTCGGACAGAATGTCGCCAAACGTGTTCTCTGTCACGATGACATCGAACTGAGACGGATCGCGAATAATCTGCATTGCGCAGTTGTCGACGAGCATATCGACGAGCTCTACATCGGGGTATTCACGCGCGAGTTCGTGAATAACCTTTCGCCAGAGCTGGCCCGTGTCGAGGACGTTTGCCTTATCGACGCTCGTGAGCTTGCCTTTACGCATACGCGCGGCCTCAAATGCTTGACGGCCGATGCGCTCGATTTCGAACTCGCTATAGAGCATCACATCATGGGCGCGCGCGCCGCGACCTCCGCCAATCCCAGCTCCCTCGACCTCTGCATGGGTCGCATGTTCGCCAAAATACAGACCGCCTGTGAGCTCGCGCACTATGAGAATGTCCGCGTTTTGTATTATCGACGCTTTGAGCGGCGAATGAGACGCAATGGGAGCGTAGACACGGACGGGGCGCAGATTGGCAAATAGGCCGAGTTCCTTGCGTATTCCAAGAAGCCCGTCTTCGGGTCGCGGACACCCAGGCTGCACTGTATCCCACTTTGGCCCGCCAACTGCACCGAGTATCACGGCATCGCAGCCGCGCGCGATGCGCAGCGTGTTTTCGGGAAGAGCTACGCCATATTCGTCGATTGCCACACCCCCAATTGGTGCTTCGCAGAACTCGAAACGTACATCGGACTTCGCCTGAACAGCCCGAAGCACATCGAGAGCCGCAGCGACGACCTCTGGCCCAATGCCGTCTCCCGGCAAAACGCAAATACGATGGCAATCGCTCACATGCGCTCCTTTGTTCTCGCCACGAGGCCACCGGCCTCAATTATCTTCTGAATGAACTCGGGGAAGGCCTGCCCTTGCCAGGATTGTCCCGTCGTCAGGTTGCTGATAACACCTGTATCGGCATTCACCTCAACGATGTCGCCATCAGAAACGCTGTCGACGGCATCTGGGCATTCCATTATGGGAAGCCCGACGTTTATGGCATTGCGAAAGAAGATGCGCGCAAAACTCTTTGCCACCACGCAGGATATTCCAGCCGCCTTGATGCAGCTTGGCGCATGCTCACGACTCGAGCCGCACCCAAAGTTTTCGCCGGCAACGATGATGTCTCCAGGCTGTACGCGCTCAACAAAGGTCGGATCGATGTCTTCCATGCAATGCTCGGCAAGCTCGGCCATGTCAGAACTGTTCAAATACCGCGCGGCGATTATCGCGTCGGTATCGATGTCGCGTCCGTATGTTATAGCCTTACCTTTGAATAACATGGCATGCTCCTATTGCACCTGAGCTGGCGTGCACACATACCCCATGATAGCGCTCGCAGCAGCGACCGCAGGACTTGCCAGCACTACTTCGCTGCTCTTATGCCCCATACGGCCGACGAAGTTCCTATTCGTTGTCGATATCGCTCGCTCGCCCGCCGCAAGCACGCCCATGTGCCCTCCCAGGCACGGCCCACACGTGGGGGTCGATACCGCGCAGTTGGCATCGAGAAAAACATCCATGAGGCCTTCGTGGACGCAGCGTCTGTACACGTCCTGAGTTGCCGGGATGATTATGCAGCGAACCCCCTCGGCAACCGTATGCCCCCGGAGTATTTCGGCGGCAACACGCATATCCTCGATGCGGCCGTTCGTGCAACTTCCGATAACAGCCTGGTCAATCTCCAGCTCGGCACATGACGCAGCCGGTACGGTATTGCTCGGCAGATGCGGCAGCGCGACCGTCGGTCCAATTTCGCCCAGATTCATCCGTATGGTCTTGGCGTAATGCGCTTCCTCATCGGGGTGATATTCGGTCCAGGCACGTTGCGCACGACCGTTCATGTATGCTCGCGTGACGTCATCGACTTCGAAGAGGCCCACCTTGGCTCCCGCCTCGATTGCCATATTCGAGATGGTGAAACGGCCATCCATGGATATGCTCTGCACCGCAGGGCCTGTAAATTCGATGGCCTGGTACAGCGCACCGTCGACGCCGAGCATGCCAATCAGAGTCAAGATTAAGTCCTTCGCGTACACATCCGGGCAAAACTCCCCTTCGAGCACAACCTGTATGCTCGGGGGAACCTTGAACCATGCTCGTCCGGTCGCAAAAGCGACGCCCACATCTGTCGACCCCATGCCAGTCGAGAACGCGCCAAGCGCCCCATACGTGCAGGTATGAGAGTCTGCGCCAATCGTAAGATCTCCGGGCACGACAATGCCCTGCTCCGGAAGCAGAGCATGCTCGACACCCATACACCCTATTTCGAAATAATGAGCAAGCTTCTGCTCGTATGCGAAATCGCGCAGCTTTTTAACTTGCTCGGCGCTCTTGATGTCCTTGTTGGGCGCATAGTGATCGGGAACGAGAACCACTTTTTCGGGGTCGAATACCCTTGATGAAATCTCGCGGCACACGTCAATTGCGATGGGAGCGGTGATATCGTTTGCATGAACGATATCCAAATCGCATTCAATGAGCTGACCGGGAGTTACTTCATCAAGACCTGCGTGCCTTGCAAGAATCTTCTCCGCAATTGTCATGGCCTGTGCCATATGCTTTGCCCCCATCGCAAAATGGTGCAACTTTTAAATTTCCTACACTTGGGCGTCCTCGATAATCTTAGCGAAATCCTCGAGCTTCATCGAGCCAAGATCCCCTTCGTGACGTTCGCGAACCGCCACCTCGCCGTTTTCGATTTCCTTATCGCCAACAACGAGCATGTAGGGGACTTTCTGGCCCTGCGCCTTTGCGATCTTGACGCGCATGGGCTCGTTTTGCCCATACACCTCGATGCGTCCACCGCGCTCGGAAAGCTTCGCGGCAATCTCGCGTGCAGCGTCTTCATGCCTGTCTGCAATAGGAATGACTATGGCCTGCGTTGGGGCAAGCCACAGCGGCAGATTGCCCGCCGTATGCTCGATGAGAATGCCCAAGAAGCGCTCGATGGAGCCAAACAGCGCGCGGTGCAGCATCCAGGGGCGCTCGCTTGCGTTGTCCGCCGTACGGTAATTAATGTCGAAGCGCTCCGGCAGATTGAAGTCAACCTGTACGGTCGAGCACTGCCACCAGCGACCGAGCGCATCTTTGACCTTGATATCAATCTTGGGACCATAGAATGCGCCGTCGCCCGGGTTGATGTCGAAGGGAATGTTCTTGCGCTCGATTGCCGTACGCAAGAAGCTCTCGGCTTTCTCCCACATCTCGTCGGTTCCAATGGACTTTTCCGGACGCGTAGAAATCTCGGCAGCGTACTCGAAGCCAAACTCCTTCATGATGTAGTCGGCCAAATCGAGAATCGCGCAGACCTCGTCGACAACCTGATCTTCGCGGCAGAACACATGCGCATCGTCCTGCGTAAAGCCACGCGCACGCATAAGGCCATGCACCGCGCCGCTCATCTCGTGACGGTACACGGTACCGAACTCGAAATAGCGAACGGGCATCTCACGGTACGAGTGGATATCGTTTCTGTAGAGCATGACATGGCCCGGGCAGTTCATGGGCTTGACACCATATTCGCTCATGCGCGGCTCATCATCGGTGCCCTCGTTAATCTCGAAGAAGTACATGTTGTCGTGATAGTAGCCATAGTGGCCGCTCGTCTTCCAGACATCCGCCTTGTAGACGTGCGGCGTGATGACCTCTTCGTATCCACGACGATACAGCTCTTTGCGCAGCCATTCCTGCAAGATGCGGATAACGCGCCCGCCAGCCGGTAAATAGAGCGGCAGGCCAACGCCAGCCATCTCGTCCATCATGTAAATGCCAAGCTCGCGACCCAGCTTACGATGATCCCTTTTCTCCGCCTCTTCGAGATTGTGAAGATACTCTTTGAGGTCTTTCTTCTTTGTGAACGCGGTACCGTACAGACGTTGAAGCTGTTCGTTTTCCGCATCGCCCTTCCAATAGGCGCCGGCGACTTTCATGAGCTTGAAGGCGCCAATCTTGCCGGCAGAGGGAATGTGCGGACCAGAACACAGGTCGACGAAGCTGCCGTGACGATAAATGCTGATCTCGACATCTTCTGGCAGGTCATCGATATGCTCGCTCTTGAACTTTTGGTCTTTGAAGATTTCCTTCGCCTCATCGCGGCTCACGACTTCGCGCACAAAGGGCTCGTCGCGGTCGATAATCTCTTTCATCTTGGCTTCAATCGTTTCGAAGTCATCGGAGGAAATCGTCTTATCGAGACCGAAGTCATAGAAAAAACCGTCTTCTGTCTGAGGACCAAAGGCAATCTGCACGCCCGGGTAGAGAATCTGCACCGCCTCGGCCATGATGTGCGCGCATGAATGGCGCAGAATTCCCAACGCCTCGGGTGATTTATCGGTGAGTATTTCGACGGAAGCGCCATCGAAAAGCGGTGCATCGAGACCGACGGTCGCACCATCGATCTTACCTGCCAACGCTGCCTTTGCAAGACCGGGGCCTATATTAGCAGCCAGGTCGGCAATGGTTGCCCCCTCTTCCAGCTCCTTTTTGGAACCATCGGGAAGCAGCACGGAAATAGAGCTCATTTCAACGTCCTTTCGCTTTGCCCTACCCCGGTCACAAACCGGGTGGGACTTCTTCGTCTAAAACTCGGGTACAGACCGAGTCAGCAATTCACGCCCGTTTGAGCGTCCGGGCAACAATACTCTTATTAGCTTGTGTATGGCAAGTTTATTTTCTTTGTAAAATCAGAAATGACATATAGGATTGCGCTTCATGAATGAAAACCGCAGGGGCGGCCTTTAGGCTGCCTGACCCCATCCGCGCTCGACGCTATCCAGGCGGGCTGAAGCCCGCCATTGCACCCCTACAGCCTCGTCGTTAGATGACAATCCTGATTAAACGAGCAAACACTAAATTAGCGATTCTGCTTAGCGGTAGGTGCGCCGCAATACGGGCAGGCAACCCAATGCGGCTCGAGGGGCCTTTTGCAGCGCCCACACACATTGCGCAGCTTGGTGCGGCATGTGGGACACACGACGTAATCCTTGTCGACGGGCTGACCACAGCTGGGGCAATTGCCGTATTCCGCAAGCTGACGGCTCATGAGCTCGAGGCTCATGTCCTGCTCGGTTGCATCTGCGTTAGTCAAAGGCGGTCTGAGCAAGCAGTAGGCAACAATTCCCGCCACGGGAATGATGGCGACAATGGTCCAGAACGTTGCAGGTGCATCGCGCGTCTTGGCATCGCGATTAACCCAGATAATCGTGACAATCCACAGCAGAATCAAAATGATGGCGGTCGCAATAAGCGCTATGCGAACTGGAAGAACAAAAACCTGAGAGAGTATCTCGCCCATATCGCCTTCTTTGTATCTCGTAGGTATGAGTGCTTGTTGCGTCGATTCTATCACCAAATAGGCGCTGCACGAATGTGCGGGGCGGTTATATAATTAAACTGCTCTGAATTTGTTCCCAAAACGGGCAACGAGTACAGCCATGGCTGGTAGGTTTGCAAGGGAAGCAGGTGCATTATGTACAAACATATTATGGTTGCTGTAGATGGATCCGATAACTCTCTGCGCGCAGTTTCAGCGGCGGCAGAGCTCGTCAAGCTCATCGACAACGCACAAGTCGATGTTCTCTCGGTCATCGCGATCGATGTCTATTCCGACATGGTCTATGACCCAATCGAGGCGCACGGCGAAGCGCAGCGCGAACTCCTCGAGCCCGCTCTCAACATTTTTAGAGAAGCCGGTGTCGAGCCGGAAATCGTGCTGCTACACGGACGCCCAGCAGACGAGATAATCCGCTGTGCAGAAGAGGGCGGCGCCGACTTACTCGTTATTGGCAGCCGTGGCCTCAATGCGCTGCAGGAGTTCGCGATTGGCAGCGTGAGCCACAAGGTCATCAAGCACTCAAAGTGCCCCACGCTCGTCGTAAAGTAGCGCAATACCCTTAGAGTTCGAGCTCATCGCCAGGTGCGAGGATAATGCGTCCTCGCGCCTGGAATTGCTCAGCGCGCTCTTGGCTAAAGAGCTGAGCAGAGTCGCCCGGATCGTTCATGGGCACGAGATGCACGGGTATGTTGTGTTGTGCATCGACGAGCTTGGCGCACTCGCTCGCCTCGTTGACATCCATGTTGAAGAAGCCGTCACCTGGAAACACCGCATAATCAATTGCCATGTTTGCAAGCTTGCCGCTTCTCATGTCGTCGGTCATGCTCGTATCGCCCGCTGCATAAAAACTCACGCCGTCAAGCTCGAGCACGAGACCCACGCATTCGTCGATGGGATGATTCTTGTTGCATGCCTGCACCGCCGTTGCACGAACCCCATGCACATCAATCGTAAGATACTCGCTGGGGCTTGGATGCACGTCGCTTGCGCGCACAATGATGCAATCCTCGTTCCGGGGCATTTTGTCAACTTGGTTATGGTCGAAATGCTCGTGGGTTACAAAGACGACGTCAGCAGGAAGTTCGTAGCCTTCGCCGGCAAATGGGTCAACGTATACAACAGTCCCATCTTCGAGCACGAACCTATACGAACCGTGTCCCTGATAGAGCATGGTTGCCATGGTAAGCCCCTTCCTTATCGATCGCTTTCTTCCAGAATGCTACGCGCAACGACCGGTGCGTATATGCAAATCAATTACTTCATGAGCGAACAGATGGCCTCGTTGAATGCCGCAGAATCGACGATTTCGAGCCCTTCCGCCAAACGTGCCTGGTTATAGAGCAGATTGGCATATTGCTCGAGCTTTTCTTCGTCGCCCGCTTCATGCAGTGCCTGCAGCGTTGCGAACACAGGATGCTCGGTATTGAGCTCGAGTGCGTGCATTGCCTTGGGGCGCTCTTCGTCATCTGCCGGCAGGGTCGCGAAATACTTCTCCATGCCAAGGCTCACGGGGCCGTCAGCCACGATGCAGCAAGCAGCATCGGTCAGACGCGAGCTCGCTGTAACCTTGGTAATGTCATCGGGCAAAGCGCCGCGCATCGCCTCGAACAGGCCGCTGTTCTCTTCGCGCTTCTTTTCGACTTGCTCTTTCTCCTCGTCGGTTTCGAGGCCCAGGTCTTCGCCGCTTGCGACGTTGCGCATTTCCTGCGAGCTGTAGGTTCCAATGGAGAGCAGGCAGAATTCGTCGACGTTGTCCGCACACAAAAGCACGTCATAACCCTTGTTGACAACGGACGTCACGCTTGGGCTCTTTGCAAGCTTGTTTACCGTATCGCCAGATGCAAAGTAAATGCATTCCTGCCCTTCTTCTTCTGCATCGACATACTCTGCAAGCGTCGTGGGTTTATCCTCTTTTGCAGACTGGAACAAAAGCAGGTCCTGGAGAAGCTCCTTGTGGGCACCGTAGCTCGAGTAGATGTCGAACTTGAGCGCATGGCCGAATTTGCCAAAGAACGAGATGTAGGCCTCACGGTCTTCTTTGCACATCTTTTCAAGCTCTTGCTTGATCTTCTTTTCGATCCTGCGTTCGATAGCCAAAAGCTGGCGATCCTGCTGAAGCATTTCGCGCGAGATATTGAGGTTGAGATCAGGG
Source organism: uncultured Coriobacteriaceae bacterium (assembly GCA_902783925.1). Classification (GTDB taxonomy): domain Bacteria; phylum Actinomycetota; class Coriobacteriia; order Coriobacteriales; family QAMH01; genus QAMH01. Next base: position 9,878 of record CACZSV010000071.1, on the reverse strand, counting down.
CTATCCACAACTCCACGCACGAACCCAAAACAATCTGGCAGCAGGTCATCGCATTTTTCCATGATCATGACATTGTTGCTATAGAGCGCCAGACCCTTCTTGAAGTCCTTTGAGTACAGGTTCATGGGCGTATCGGTTGGAATGAACAGCAGCGCGTCGTAGCTAATCGAGCCCTCGGCGTGCATGGAGATGACTCGCAGAGGCTCGTCGGCGGTATGGAACTGCGCCTGATAGAAATCCTTGTATTCTTCTTCCGTAACATCGGACTTCTTCTTGGTCCAAATGGGCACCATCGAGTTCAAAGTCTCGTTTTCTATGTATGTTTCCGTCTCGAGCTCGTAATCTTCTGGAGCGTCGTCGGGCTTGGGCAGCGTGCGGGTTTTCTCCACATCCATGCAAATTGGGTAACGGATATAGTCGCTATAGCGCTTAACAAGACGTTTGAGCGCATATTCGTTGAGGTATTCATCGAAATTCACGTCGTCGGTGTTCTCACGCAGAAAAAGGGTGATATCGGTGCCGCGCCCGTCACGCTCGGCTTGCGCGATGTTGTAGCCCTCCACGCCATCGCTGGTCCAACTATAGGCCTCGTCGCTACCATATGCTTTGGAAACGACCTTAACCTTGTCTGCAACCATGAACGACGAGTAGAACCCGACGCCAAATTGGCCGATGATGTCGACCTCGTCGAGACCTTCGGTTTCGTCCGATTTGAACTCGAGGCTGCCGGAATGAGCAATCGTGCCGAGATTCTTATCGAGCTCGTCCTTTGTCATGCCAATGCCGTTATCGCTGATGGTGATTGTGCGGGCATCTTTGTCGAATGCAATTGCAATTTTGAGCTCGCCGCGGCTTATCGAGTTATCGCCATTTTGCAGAGCGCTCAGGTAGAGCTTGTCAAGCGAATCCGACGCGTTCGATATCAGCTCGCGGAGAAAGATCTCTTTATTCGTATAGATTGAATTGATCATGAGGTCGAGAAGCTTTTTGCTCTCTGTTTTGAACTTGCGCATTATATGCATTCCCTTCACGTGCAATTAGTTGATGTGACCAGATTTTAGGAGAGTAGCTAAACAGTGACACGCGCTGTCACAGACATGTTACCCACGAGGACAGTAAAATACCCCGCTCGTGCCTGTACGCGGGCGGGGTATGCAATATGCGACTGCTTGCGTGTTACATGATGAGATCGAGCGGGCTATTGGGAATGCGACGAGCGACAGCGTTGGGGTCGTCAGCTGTCGATTCATCGATATCGATGATTTCGACGTCGAAGGTGAGCTCTTTGCCGGCAAGTGGGTGGTTGTAGTCTATGGTGACTGCCTCTCCCGTGATATCGGTCACGGTCACAGGAACCTTGTTGCCCTCGTCGTTGATAATCCAGATGACCTTGTCACGCTCGAGGCCCTTGACGTTGGGCATGAGCTCCATGGGGATTTCCGTCACAAGCTCTTCGTTATACTCCCCGAATGCTTCCCAGTCCTTAATGGTAAAGGTCTTTTTCTCGCCCTTTTCCATCTCGCGCACCTCGCGCTCGAAGCCTTCGAGCACCAGGTCTCGACCAACTTCAAACTTCAGTGGGTTGTCCTTTGTCATCTTATCGTAGACCTTGCCGTCGGGCAGCCTGCCTTCAAAGGCCAAGATTACGGTCGTTCCATCAAGCATGTTCGGAGTTCCTTCCATACGTGCGTTACATTTCCGTACTTGGACACGGTAGCGCATGCAGCATTTTACGCAAGCATATCTAGGCTATAATTGCCAAAGCGTAACCGCAAAACGAGGAGCATTTACACGATGCAGTTCAAGAAAATCTACATTCCCGTTGACGCACTAGCACGTCACGAAGATTTCGAGTGCTGGTACGAAGATCGCGATCTCTTCTGCACGGCAAAAAGCCTCAATAAAGAAAAGCCCTGGTCCGACGAACATGACCAGATTGCCATTATCAGCAGGCACAATGCAGAGATGGCCCGCATCAAGCCAGATTACAAGTCGCTCACGTACGAGCTGCGCGTTGAGCGTTGGAACTATACGCTGCATACTTACATCATCTATAGCCATTATTTTGTCGAAGGCATGATGTGGCAAATCAATAAGAGCCCCATCGATGCGCCCTTCACTTTCTATAATGAGGGCTACGATAAAAAAGACGTACGACTTCGTATCGTCAATTTTGCCGATAAGGGGACCTGCTACGAAGTTGCCGTAAAGGATGTTTCAAAACTCCGTGTTGCCGCCGTCTCTGTTATCGCCATACTCATCAAAGAAGAGTACAAGGGTTTGAGCGAGGGTGAGCCTGACGTCAAGCAAAAGTGGTATCACAAGCTCAAGAACTTCGTCAGCGACAAAGGATATTCCTTCAACGATCTGGCTGCGACGGGTCTCATCCCGGAAGAGACCCTGGCAAAACTCGATTATTAATTGAATACAGACATGCGATGCGCGTGCTCGTGGGTATGCGCTTCGTTGCACCGCGTAGGAGCGGGCTTCAGCCCGTCCGCATAGGTGTACGGGCTTGCGAAGGGCCGAGAGGATAATGCGGCACGGCGTGCACGGGCGCTTGGCGCAAAAGCCTCTATATGACTCGCTGCCACGCCTTTTCTAGATACAAGAAGACCCCCGCATATGCGGGGGTCTTCCGTGTCCAAGCTAGATAAAGCCTAAACAGTCTGCATGGCTGAACTTATGAATTGTACAGCGCGCGCGTCTTCTTGATATGCGGAGTCGCAAAGATGAAGAAGTAGACGAACGGAGCGAGCATGCCGATAGCCATGAGAGGCAGAGCCATAGCGCTCTTGGACCAACCCTGGACAACGAGCGGGCAAACGATGCAGAGGACAGCAAGAAGGGCAGCGATGCACATCATGATGATGAACTGCACCACACCTGTATCCGATGCGTCTTCGGATGTCTGCTCCGCGGCCAACTGGTCCATTGTCTTTCCGCCGGTCTCGATAACGAACATCATCGTGCAGATGAAGCCAAGTGCGAACGGGATGATGAGAACGAGAACGACCATCGACCAGTTCGTCGTGCCAGCAGCGGTCTGGAATGCTGCGTTGGCAGCAATAGCGCCAAGAACGATGGAGGAGCCGGAGCCACCGAAACGTGCGAAGGCCTGGCACCAAGCAACGCCCGTGTTGCGCATTGCAGTGGGATAGCTCTCAGGCATCAGAGGCTGAACTGCGGTAATTGCATAGTTGAGGCAGAAACCGAAGAGGAGCATAAGGATGATGCAGAGAACAAGATTATTCGGTGCAACGAAGACGGAGCACAGAATAATTGCAACGATGCAAGCAATCCAGGAACCAGCGAGGTTCTTCTTACGACCAATCTTGTCAGAGACGAAGCCGACAGAGATGTTCGAGAGGATAGCTGCGAAGTTGTTCCACGTCTGGAGGTCGGTGGACTGCTGTGCGGTGTAGCCAACGCCAACGAACCACGTGGGAATCCAAGCATTCATGCCATAGACGCAGAACTGACCGACGAAGTACGTGGTCCAGATTGCTGCCGTAGCAACGATGTAACGCTTAGAGAACAGAGCTGCAGGACCAGACTTTGCAGGCTTGGGGGGAACGATGAGCAGAGCGGGATCATACTCATGCTGCGTGTGCTTGGTGCGCTGCTCGATACCTGCGAGCGCTTCGCATGCCTTGTCCTTCTGGCCATTGTTGGCAAACCAGTGCGGAGTCTCATGCATTGCGAAGAAGAGAACGATTCCGTAAACGATGGGCAGAGCGCCGATCAGATAGCACAGACGCCAGTTCTGAACGAACGTGCCTGCAGCGGTGGTGATGGTGCCGCCAGTGAAGTCGCCCATGATCGAGTTGGGATTCGAGGCAATCGGGTTACCGATGAGGCCTGCGAGTACCCAGCCAGCGACCATGAAGGCCATGCCGAAGGTAACGAACACACCACGATGCTGAGACGGAATCGTCTCGGAGAAGCAGGTCGTGACAACGGGGATACAAGAACCAACACCGAAGCCAGCGATCAGACGGAATGCCGCAAAGAAGAACACGTCATTTGCGAACGCCTGCGGCAGAGTGAAGACGCCGTAGAAAAGAACGGCGATGGTGAGCATCTTCTTACGACCGATCTTGTCAGAGAGGATGCCACCGGTTGCGCCACCAAGAACCATGCCGAGCAGGCCCCACGTGGTAAGAGAGCCCATCAGCGCGGAATACGACGCCTGGAGAGCCATCTTGCCCGTTTCGGGGTTCAGCTGGAATGCATCCGGCCAGAACGTTGCAGCAACATAGCTGTTGGTGACGTTGATGACCATGAAGTCATAGCCATCAAAGATGTTAGCCAGACCCAGCAAAGCAAACATAAGCCAGGTATGACCTGTGATGCCGAAGGAGTCGATTACCTCAGAAACGGTAAACTCCTTGCCACCGGCAAACTTTCCTTCGCTCATAAAATCCCTCCTTAGGATACAGCTTATCGCCCGAGCGAAACTTACTTGAAGAAGCTACATGCCTCTTCCTGCCTGTGTAGCTATCAGGTACCGAGTCGGAGCGGCCCCCAGCCGTTCCGACTCGCTAACGTACCATCAAGAACGTTGTTCTTGCTCTTCTAACAAAGTCTTTCTCCTGAGCTGGCAGATAAGAACGGGCTTACCTTCATGCAGACGATACATGCGGTACCCGCAGTTACCATACCCGCTGCAAGCTCGGCATGTGAGCTCTTTTAGAGGCAATCCCCCCAGATCTTCCTCGGTAAGCTCCATATTTTTTGGCTTAACGATAGACACGGATTACCTACACCCCATCTCACACACGCAAGAAAGAAAAACCAAAGAGAAAAACCCTACGCACCAGGAGCCTTGGGAGCACCAGGGGCACCAGGAGCCGCGGGGGCACCAGGAGCCGCGGGAGCGCCGGGAGCGCCGGGAGCGCCAGCACCGGCGGCAGGAGCACCAAGCTGTGCGTTGAAGTTCGCCATATCCTCGTCGGTAAACTCGGAACGGCAGAACGGGCACTTCTTGAGAACAGTGTTACCCATGACGGGCAACTTCTTGCCGCAATGCGGGCAATTCAGGTCGATCTCTACACCTGCAGGCCTAAAACACATAGTCAACTCCTTCTTTCTCACCCCTTGCGGGGCATGTTACAGACCACGCTCAGATACCCTGCGCCGAAATTCCCCAATAGACTCTCGGCATACCATCACGTGGCATTTCTCTGGCTTTGCCACTAGGACAAAACCACCCTCCATGCTAGGCGGCATGAAGGGGACGAACCATTTACGAAAGGCGATTTACCTTGGTTTCCCCCACATGAAATGCCATGTTCACTGCACCTCGGAAAAACGCTTTTCGTAAAATCGTCCTAAAGCATATCACACAAATCACATAATTTACACAATAAGCCAATATTTATGTGTTTGCAGACAGGCCAGCTCCTTTGTTGGCGAGGAGCTCGGACGGTTTCGATGATGCCCGCTTGGGCGCAGCCATCACCCTAAACATCCCTTTCTCCATACTGCGGATGCCTAGAACGACGGTTCTTCTTCAAGAGCCATCATTCCTGGCATCCGCACCCTCGTAGCAGCAGTTTCTCGGTTCATACGAGGTTTCTACGCGAAAAAAGAAAGCCCCTAGTTATTTGAATCTCGAGAACAAGCCCAGACACAACCCAGACACAACTGCTCGTCCGCGAAACCCGTAAACGGGGCTCTCCCCTATACCACCTTCCTCCAGTGGTTTAGACGTTGTCGGAATATAGTGTCACAGAAAGCAAAAATCTTCAATGCCATTTCCGCTTCATCCGTCAGCATTTGCCATGCCAGAATCTATGGATATGGATTATTCTTTCGGCCCAACGGGCCGCGTGGACGAGTGGGCATGACGTTCTTGCCCACTCTCCAGCACATCCTCCGACATACGGCCTTCTGGACGCTCGCCAATCTTGGTGTACACTCTAATGATGAGCGTTTAGATACAGTCGGCAGTGCGCAGCAATGAGGCGCGCGGGAGGATACGCCAAGTGGGAAAGAGCAAAAAGCAAAAAGCCAGTATTCTACGTAGCGCAAGCATTCTGCGAGCAACCTACCGCAAATGGATGTGGCTCTTGTTCGGCGGCCTTGCAATATGCGTCGTGGCCGTTTTCGTGTACATGTATCTTGTCGGCTCGATGACCATCGGCAACGAATTCCAGTTTGCGTGGCTCGCAGCGGCATTTGCCGCCGCGATTTTGGGTTGGTTCGGAAATAAGTTTTCCAAGACGCATCGCGAGTACGAGTCGTTCTTGTACGTCCACAAGATCACCGACGCAGACGTAAAGGCGTTCCTCAAATCGGATGATGAGCTATAGAGGTTTATGCAAGGCGCTCGGGCGGGCAATTAATACGATGGGCGATCTGCCCCGCCCCAAAGCCATTATCGATATTGACTACGGAAACACCGCCCGCACATGAATTCAGCATGCTGAGCAACGCCGCAACGCCATTGAAACTGGCCCCGTAGCCCACACTCGTGGGCACTGCGATAACGGGAACATCCACAAGGCCTGCGACAAGAGAGGCCAGCGCGCCCTCCATGCCCGCAACGACCACGACCACGTGAGCGCTGCGAAGATCGTCGACGTGCGCGAGCGTCCTGTGGACGCCGGCAATCCCAATATCGGCGATCATCTGAACCTTCGAGCCCATGATACGGGCAGTGAGCGCCGCCTCTTCCGCAATGTCGATATCGCTCGTACCCGCACAGCACACGAGCACCTTGCCCCGGGCATTGTTTTCGCACTCCAGCACTTCTTCAAGCGAGCCGCCTGCAATGGGCACATCCCTGCGATCTGCAAACAGAATGCCCGAGCGTGCAAAGTAATGGGAATCCGGGATAGCCTCCGCCGCAATTGATGCCGCTCGCTCGCTCACGCGTGTCGCAAGCACAACCCTATGGGCATCGAGCAGCTCTTTCGCGATTGCCACAATCTGCTCGGGAGTCTTGCTCGCTCCGTAAATCACCTCGGGAAATCCGCAGCGGTCAGCTCGTTCAAAATCGAGATTCGCATAGTCTTGCATGAGCGCCTCCTTCGCATTGGAATTAAGCCGCAAAACACGCGCTAGCTATTTTGCTCGCCGTTGTATGACGCGAGTATATATGAGCGATAAAACGAGCGCAGCTCCAGACACGACGAGAGCAACGAGGATGCCGCTTTGCAGGCCGGCGCTGACAGCTGCCTGCAAATCCGCTCCTGCGGCTGTTGCACCGTTTTGAACGGCGTTCATCACACCAACATACAAAGACGGCGCCAAACACCCCGAAAGCATGATAAACGCGCTTACAATCGAAACGCCATGGGCGTACAGCCGCGGTTCAAGCGACGAAAGCCCCGTAACTTGGGACGGAGACGAGGTGAAGCCAACGCCTGCACATACAAAGCTCGCACCAGCCACAATTCCAGATAGTAGATACTGAGGAGCAACTGCATAGATTATGACCTGCCCTGCGACGATACAGGCAAATCCTGCCGGGAGCAAAATCCGCACGCCAAAGCGGTCGACAATCAATCCGGCCAAAAGACCCGTTACCGTATTGAACAAAACCGAGATAAGCATGAGCACGCCAGCATCGAGGGCACTCATGGAAAGCCCCTGTTCCAAATACAGCGGCAAAAGGATTCCAACAGAAAACGTGCTCATAAGGGCTGCAAGCGCCATGAGACAACAAGGCCAGAAAAGAATCGAGCGCAAGGGGCGAATATCAAGATACGGATGCTCACTCGTCTTTTGCCGTCTTGCAAAGGCATACAGCAATGCTGCGCCAAAAACGAGAGCGATAGCTGCAAGAACCGGATTGGACAAAACGCTCGTGAGCCCATAAGAAAGCGCGAAGAGAGCCAATGCGAGAAGAACTGCCGAAGGCACATCCAACGAGGCGTCCCGCAAGGTATTGAAGCTGCGCATGAGCACCGCGCCTGCACCTGTCACGATCAGGCTCACAACCAGTATGGGCGCAAATATCATCCGCCATCCAAAGAGCGTGCAGAAAATGCCCGAAACCACTGGCCCAAACGCTGGCCCCAAGGTGATAATCGTCGATGCGATGCCGAGCATGAGCCCACGTCGGCCTGGCGGGACGACCTCCATAACCGCATTCATCATGAGGGGTGTGGATAGCCCCGTTCCCAGGGCTTGAATAAGACGCCCCACTATAAGAAGAGCGAAGTTCGGCGACCAGATGCAGATGATGTCAGAAACGATAAAGCATGCTTGCGCGGCAAAGAAAATAGTGCGTGCACGGAGGCGCAGGAATACATACGCCATACTCGTAACCACAATAGTAGTCACGATGGTATAGCCCGAAACCGTCCACTGAGCAAGGGCCGCAGAAATAGAGAACTCGTCCATGATATCGACGAGCGCAACATTGATGATGCTGTTACAGTACGCCGCGACGAACGAATTCATGTAGAGGACCACGAGCAGGCCGATAGGCATGCGCGAACTGCACAACGCTACATTGTGTTCGGCCGCATGTGCGTCAGCATTCGGCTTGCCCGCAGCCATGAAACCTCCGTCATCAACTCTCGAGTTGCGCTGCGATGAGCTTGAGTTCCTGAATCAACTCAGCGTGTTCGCCTCGCACTTTCTCGATAGCCTCTGACGCCGCTTTTGCTAGGAAGTTTTCGTTCCCAAGCTTCTTCTCGAGTTTGGCGAGCTCTTTTTCTGCTTTTCCTCGACGCTTCTCGAGACGTTTGCGTTCCTCTTCGAAATCCACAAAACCGGCAAGAGCCGTATAGACCTCTATGTCACCGACAAAATCGATGCCGCTGTCCTTTGGTTTGGGAGCATCTGCATCGAGCAGCTCGAGAGAAGAGAGTTTGGCCAGAGCGCACACAAGGCTCTTTTGCTGCTCAATCAACTCACGTTCGTTTGCACTGTCAGAAGCATTATCTGCAACGCGCAGGCTAAGCGCCAGCTCCTGGCGCGGACTTATTCCATGCGACGCACGAGTCGCGCGCACAGAGGTGACAAGCTGCACAACGAGCTGAATTGCTCGCTCCGCCTTGTCGTCGATCCGTTTCTCCATAGCCTGCGCATCGGGCCACTGCGCGACCATCAGGGCGGGAGATGCATCATCGAGGGGCATCTGCTCCCAGATCGCCTCGGTCACAAACGGCATAACGGGATGAAGCAAGCGCAGCGCGGAATCGAGAACGAATACGAGGTTTCGCTGAGCAGTCAGACGACCCGGGCCGCCCTCGTTGAGGCGTGACTTGCACAATTCGATGTACCAGTCGCAGAACTCGTTCCAGAAAAACCCGTACAGCTCACGGGCGACATCGCCAAAGCGATATTCTTCGATACCCTGCGTGACAAAAGCCGTGAGCCGTGCAAGACGGGAGAGAATCCACGCATCGGCATGGGTCTCGGCCTGCGGTTCGCCCGGCTCATAGCCCTCGAGATTGAGCATCACAAAACGGCTCGCGTTCCATATCTTGGTGACAAAGGAGCGCGCCGCCTCAGTGCGAGGCGAATCGATGAGTTCATGCGTCTTCTTGTCGATGTTCGCATCGAACTTGACGTCCTGGTTGTTCGTTACGAGCGTGAGGAGGTTGAAGCGCATTGCATCGGCGCCGTATTTCTCGATGAGATCCATCGGGTCGACACCATTGCCCTTGCTCTTTGACATGCGGCTTCCGTCTTTGGCAAGAATGGTCGCATAAATGAACACGTCCTCGAACGGAATCTCCTTGGTAAAGTACAGGGAGCTCATTATCATGCGAGCGACCCAAAGCGCGATGATGTCGCGCGCCGTGACGAGAACCTTCGTCGGGTGATGGCCCTGCATTTCTTCGGGATTATCGGGCCATCCCTGCGTCGCAAAGGTCCACAACTGGCTCGAAAACCAGGTATCGAGCACGTCTTCG